>SLIY01000237.1 GCA_007135385.1 Leptolyngbyaceae cyanobacterium CSSed165cm_216 | reverse complement strand
GGGATATAGGGGAGGTGGGGGAGATGGGGGAGGAGGGATGGTGTCTAGATCTACGGCATTGTGCGGAGGGACTGTTAGAGGCTAGGTGGCCTTGGGCTGACTAGGGCAGACGAGTCTTCCATTATGCTGTGCATCGACCCCATTCTCCTCAGGCTCAATCGCCACGGTCATCATCCACTCGCATCACCCTCTATCAGTCCAAGCCCGCTTGGCGGCGCTGGTCCTGGTGGCGGGGAGTCATGTGTTTTGGGGTGGGGCTGCTGCTGGTGTTGGGAATTAGCCGCCAGTTCCATAGCGAGGCTACCCTGGACACCCTGGATCCACTACCCCAGGATCCTTATATTCAGGTGTATTTCAACCAAAATCAAGCCGCCTTTTACACCGATCCCTATCGCCAGATCACTCGCCACGGCGACGATTTAGAACAGGTGCTCGTGGATGCGATCGCGTCTGCCAACGTCTCCATTGATGTCGCTGTCCACGAATTTTCCCTACCAGGGGTAGCCCTGGCTCTGGCTCAACGGCAGCAGGACGGCATCCCAGTCAGGATCGTGATTGAAAACACCTACAACATCTCCATGGCAGACCGCAGTCGCAGTACTATCGCCCAAATGGAGGATAGGGCCAGAACCAAAGCTTCCGATCAGTTTCAGCTGATCGACACTAACCAGGATGGGGTGCTCAGTGACGACGAATTAGCCGCCCGGGATGCCTTAACTATTCTGGCCCAGGCCCACATTCCATTAATTGACGATACCGCCGACGGCAGCAAAGGCAGCGGCCTGATGCACCACAAATTTATGGTGGTCGATGGCCGTACCGTTATTACTGGATCCGCTAATTGGACCATGAGCTGTGTCCACGGGGACTATGCTAACCCCGATAGCCGAGGCAATGCCAACAGCCTGGTGGTGATCGAGAGCCGAGAGCTGGCCCAACACTTCCAGGCAGAGTTTAACTACATGTGGGGGGATGGCCCTGGGGGGGCGGCTGACAGTCTCTTTGGCCTGCAAAAACCCCATCGCCCGTCCAGCCTGGTCTCGACCCCAGGTTCCGTGCTGGAGGTACAGTTTTCCCCCACCTCTAGAACTATTCCCTGGGCCGAGAGTGTCAACGGTCTGATTGCCAAAACTTTGGGCCAGGCCAGTCGCACCATCCACCTGGCCCTGTTTGTCTTTTCTGAACAGGCCATTAGCGACCAACTTTGGCCCCTAGCCCAACGGGGGGTGCACATTAAAACCCTGATTGACCCCGGTTTTGCCTACCGCAGTTACAGCGAAGGGTTAGACATGCTAGGCATAGCCCTGCCCGACCACCGCTGCCAGTGGGATGCCAATAACCGGCCTTGGCCGACTCCGATTACTACTGTTGGTGTCCCCAGCCTGAACGACGGGGATAAGCTACACCATAAGTTTGCCGTCATGGACCAAACCACAGTGCTGATTGGCTCCCAAAACTGGAGCCAGGCCGCCAACACCGTGAACGATGAAAACCTACTGATGATTCGCAATTCCACCGTGGCCGCTCACTTTGAACGGGAATTTCAGCGCCTCTACGAAGATGCTCGACTGGGCCTCACGCCCCAACTTCAGCGCACCAAAGCCCGACTTAGAGAAACCTGTGGGGCATTCTAAGCACACCGGATACAGATGTATAAGTACATGGGCACAATGACTGACTGATCCTTGATCCGGCCTTCGACTCCGCTCAGGCCTCGTCGCTGGTTAAGCGACGTCGAAACCAGCAACGTTGAGCCCTTGATTTTGGTCCACCTACTTATGCCTCCTCATTCCTCTGAAATTTTATCCAGAGGACTTTCCAGAGGACAGAGCCGTAGGGGATACTGGAGGTATATCCTGTGGATTGTCCGGAGGACAGCCATGAGTCGCGGCGAAATCGATAAATTTCCGGTCAGTCAGTTACCCAGTCGCTATGATCTGGCCCGCAGTGCCGTGTATAAGCGGATGGAGCAGTTGGGCATTGTCCCCGAGCGAGTCGGAAATCGCGCATTCCTCAACGTCGCCCAGGTGAAGCTGATGGACGACTTACATACCTTTATTAATCATCAGGGGGGGAGTGCCGCTGAGTTTATCGAGGCTAGGGGCTTACGGCAGCCTCGGGCCAGTCATGGCAACCCTGGGGGATCAGCGACTAATGGATCCACATTAGCTCCGACCCCGGGGGATTTTGGCAGCTTAATTAGCGCCATCGTCTCGGAAGTGGTGACCCGCCTCGGTGGTGCCCCAGCCCCTGATCCAATGCAATATTTCGATCGCTTAGAGGCTGCTGCCCGCAATGGCTGGATGCCCAGCACCAGTGAACTCGCAGAACTCTTAGATCTCTCTCCTCGGGAAATCGAACGCCTGGGAGATAGCTTTTTTGAGGCTGGATTTATCTTTACTCGAGCTGGTTACCGCAAAAATGGGGAAATCGCTTGGCGAGTCACCAAGCGCTCACGGTAGACCTGTCCCCATCCAGCAGCAGATAATCGGGGCTAATAACAGGTTAAAATAAAAAGACCAGCGCTGAACCCGCTGGTCTGATCTTCAACGACGTTGATGTTAGTTGTTGTTGTTGTTTCCTTTGGTGATGTTGGTGTTAGCACTGGCATCACCTCTTTGTATTTAAAAAGAGGGATGGACTGTCAACCGCTCTAGCCTTGAGTTTGCTAAGGGAAGCTGCACCCACCAGTGGAGGCGATATCTTCCTGAGCCCTTCAGTCTTGACCCTATCCTAGCATGTCCTGAGGACAATCCTGAGGACAAAAGCTATATTTGGCAGGAAAGTCCTGAGGACAATCCTGAGGATATAGATTCTGGGGCTTTGATCGCTGCGATCGCTATTCAGGCTATCCCTCAAGCGGCCTGAACCGCTCAGGCGACCTGCGTCAGGTGGCAGCAGCCGAAGTCAGAACAATGATGGGCACTCGGGAGTCAGGGGCAGCAAGCGTCAGACCCTGACGGCTGCTAACAGTCGAGGAGTCTGTTGATCCTAAATTCGTAGATTGGCTGGCACGCTAGCAAAACCCAAGAAAGCCTACGGCTGTTGGGTTCCACTTCGTTCTGCCCAACCTACGAGGACTTCTCCCAGGACAGGGGCAGCGGAGCCGGCCTCCCCCAAGGAAGGCTAGCCTTCCTTGGGGGAGGCCAAGACTTTAGCCCAAAGCCTGGTCAATGGCGGCTTTAAGGCTAGGATCATCGGGGGCGGTTTGGGGTTCAAACCGGGCCACCACCTCGCCATTGCGCCCGACTAAAAACTTGCCAAAGTTCCAGCCAATGTCAGGACCATCCCCCACCAAAAACTGATACAAGGGGCTACGGTTGGTACCATTGACGTCCTGCTTTTCCAACAGGGTAAAGTCAACATCGTACTTAGTTTTAGTGAATGCCTTGATTTCATCGGGGTTGCCGGGCTCTTGCTGACCAAACTGGTTACAAGGTACCCCAACGATCACCAGGCCGCGATCGCCGTAGGCTTTGTCTAACTCAACCAGTCCACTGTACTGGGGAGTCAGGCCACACTTACTAGCCACATTGACAAACAGCACCACCTTGCCATCAAGGACCTCAGGAGCAAGGGGATCACCATCTAAGGTGGTTAACGTACTAGGAAGAGCCATAGCGTATAAAAACGTTACACAACGTTTTTATTATGAGCCATAGAGGAAAGCTACAGGGACACTGGCCATAGAAATCCTGTAACTCATGCCATTGGCTCGGCACATCGTCACCTCTAGAGGCCCTCTAGAGGTTTCGCTGATACTCTTCAAGGGCTTGCAACAGATCAGCCTGGCTACCCGTAGGCATTACATCCCGCAGGGTAACTTGGGTGCGGCCACCACCCAGGGGGACGGGGGTGCTCTGTAATACCTCAGCCAGCGAGTCTTCCGACAGTCTGTTGTCACTCAGCAGCGGGTAAAGTTTCTCTGCTAAGACCGTATGCAGCTTGGCATCCTTCAAATAGAGATGCCACTTAGCCACGTCCAAATAAGCTTTATCACCAATGGTGGCGGCTAGCTGTTCAATCTCTCTAGCGGTACTGGCATTAGCCATGATTATGAGCCTCCTTGGTCAACAGTGTCAGCCAGGGGTGACAGGGGGGGGGATGAGTAATCTGCGATCGCGAAGATATAAACGCCATGGGCCACTAACCCCGCTACCCAAATTCCCGTTACCCAAAGTACCCACGGCACCCAAGCCGGATTCAGCGTGTGCAAAAACCATAACCCTGAATTAACGGCTAAACAGGCGGCTACATGGACAGCAAAGTTCATCCTATCTTCCAGGCGGCGATAGGCGGGATCTTGGCGAGTGGGTTGTCGAGGCCAGCGAGGCGGCATAGGGTAAAGTCAACGTCTACCCCTTTATTCTAAGGGGCAGCGGACCTTACCCACTCCCCTGGGAGTTCAGAGTCTTTCACCCTAAAGAAGTACCGATCTAGACGATGGGGTGCGGCTGCGATGACCTGCTACACCCGAATCTGAGATCGGGCCAGACCATTGGCTCAGGATTGAGTTGGACCCGTCTAACCTGCATCTAGCAAGGCAATGTTAGAAAAGATAAATTCCTGGAGATCCTTGCCCTTATCAGTCATGGTTTCAATGGAACGACGAGACAAAATGTGGTAATTGCCGACCTTTTCATACTCATCCTCAAAGGTGCTAAAGCCCCCCTTCTGCTCCCCTGTTTTAGGATCGTGGTATACCGAATCGTAGCGGTGGGACAAGTAGCCCTCACCGGTATCGTGACTGCTATGGGTGTGAATGGTCACCACCACCCCATGAATGTGACGATGCACCATAGACACTTCGTTATGGTGTACCTGGTATTTGTCCCCTGTGGCCTTACCCCCCATTAAAATCTCTACCGCGCCATTGGGCAGGGTCTCTCCGTAGGTAAAAGTATTGTTGCCGTGGGTATCCTCAAATTTGCGCCGCACCCGGTGAATGGACACCTCAAACAGCTGCCCATGAATCGCCTTTTGGGCCGCTTCGTGATCAATGCCGTTGATTTCAGGCTTTAGATCAGCACTGACTTTGATCTGGCCTGTATACGTGGTGCCATTATGATTAAACGTGACATCAGCGCTATAGCCAGGGAAATGTTGATCCCAGGTATAGCGGTTTTCGTAAGCCGAACGAAAAAAATCCCGGGCGGAAAGCTGGGTGCCAACCATGGGCAAAGTCTCCTAGTAGTGTGAGGTTCTAGGGCGCACTAGCCCCTACAGGCCAGTCCTTGACCATCGCCCTAGCCAATCTGGTCTCTCTTAGGATACCGACTTCTAGGGACTACGGGAATGCTGCCCAGGGTTTAGAGGGGGCTAATCCCCACGGCGGGACACCATATTCTCCCCTTTTAGCATACGTTTGGCCGCATCCAGCAGCATTTCTTCCAGGTAGGGCTTGGTAAAGTAGCCTTTGGCACCCAAGTCGACAGCCATTTGACGGTGGCGATCGGCCCCCCGAGAGGTCAGCATGGCAATCGGAATAGGGCTGAGACGCTCATCTTTTTGCATGCGTGACAGCAGCTCAAGCCCATCCATGCGGGGCATTTCGATATCACAGAACACCAAGTCACAAGGTAGCCCCGATCGCAGTTTTTCCCAAGCCTCTTGACCATCGCGGGCCTGCTCCACCCGATAGCCCACCTTGTTGAAGCTCATCGACAGCAATTCTCGAACGGTAATCGAGTCGTCCACAATTAAGACAGTCGGTTCGCTCTGGGTCGAGTGGTCTTCCGGTAGTTGCACCTCGGGTTGCGTCCACAGGGAGACTCCAGCTTCCCGCCGCATCCGCCCCGTGGCAATATCAATCAGCTCTAGGACATCAGCGATGGGCATCACCCGGCCATCCCCTAATACCGTAGCCCCAGCAATGCCCACAGGTTTGGGCACTGGTCCCTCTAGTGGCTTAATCACGATTTCCTGCTCGCCAATCACCTGATCCACTTGCAAGCCCACAAAGGTGCTGGCACTACGCAACACCACCATGGAAATGACATCCTCATCTTGGGGACCACCATAGACCCGGCCTCGGCCCAGGCTGCGGTTAAACTGCAACAAGTCTCCGAGGGGGCGGAAGGGTAATCTCATATCCCGCCAGAGAATGCTGGCATAACCCTGGGCATCCACTTGAATGCGCTCTTTGGGCACATCAAGCATATCTTCTACCCCGTCCATGGGGAAGGCAATCCGGGCCTGGTTATTGACACAACTTAGGGCCTTGGTAATGCTCAACGTCAGGGGCAGACGAATGGTAAAGCTGGTCCCCTTGCCCACGTCCGACTCAATGGTAATGGAGCCTCGAATTTCCGATAGGGCCGTCCGTACCACGTCCATGCCAACGCCCCGCCCAGAAAAGTCATCGGCCTGGTCACGGGTGCTAAAACCGGGCAAAAACAATAGGTCATAGACCTCTAACTCAGAGATGCCCTCAGCCTCGTCCGGGGTAATCAGCCCTTTCCGCAGGGCTTTATCCTTAACAATGGCTGGGTTAATGCCGCCGCCGTCGTCGGCGATGTAAATCACCGTCTGGTTCCCTTGGTAAAAGGCCCGTACAGTGATCGTACCCTGCCGAGATTTACCCAGGGCGGCCCGTTCTTCCGGTGATTCAATGCCGTGGGTAATGGCGTTGTTCACCAGATGGGTCATGGGATCGTAAAGCCGCTCTAGGATCATTTTGTCAATTAAGGTGTCCCGACCCTCCACCACTAATCTGGCTTCTTTGCCAAACTTAACCGAAATATCCCGCACCGCTCTGGGCAACCGCTCCGCCGTTTGGCTAAAGGGCACCATGCGAGCTTTATTCAGCCCTTCTTGCAGCTGCGTGGTCACCTGGCGAAATTGCCGCGCAATCTGGTCGGTAGAGTCAATGGTGAACTCAATATCGGAGGAGGCCTCCCGGACTCGGACGATCAACTCGATCATCTCCTGGGACAAGGTATGAAAGCCAGTAAACCGGTCCATCTCCAATGCGTCAAAGGTGGCCCCCGTGGCATGATCACTACTAGATTGCCCTGTTCCCCCCAGGGCAAAAGCCTGACGGTTGGCCATTAACGAGCTTTCTAACAGCGATCGCTCGTATAAATCCCGCATCCGCTGGCCCACATCATTCAGCTGAGACACTTGGCCCAACAGGTTATCCAGAAACTGCCGCAGCCGCTCTTGATCCTGCTCCAAGGAGTTACGATTGACTACCAACTCCCCGACTAGATTACTGAGGGTATCCAGGTGACTGACAGACACCCGCATGGTCTGGTCAGTCATGGCACTAGCTCGACGAGGGGTCCGCCGACTTGTCGCTACCATACTGCCCCGACGGCTGCTTAGCACTGGGGCACTACCTCCCAGTTGGTCAGCGTCTTCTAGGAGCTTTTCCAAATCCCCAAACTCATCGTCATCCATCAGGGCAGGTTGTTGGACTGGGCTGGCTGGGGCGGTTAATGCGGTTGGAGTAGCTGGAGCAGGCGTATGGACTGGGGCTGACGGGGCGATCGCGTCGTCTTCCAACAATGCTTCTAAATCCTCAAACCCCAGATCCGCCTCATCAGCCTCAGGGGAAGTGACACCCAGCTCATGGCTGTCAGCCATCGCTGTCTCGTCTAACCCTGGAACCCTAGGGGCTGTTACGGTCGCTTCATCGGCAGGGTTGCTATCCAGGGGTTGCTCCAACTCATCATCCAGAGGAAGCCCTTCAGCAGTGGCATCCACGGCCTGGGGAGCCGCATCAGACGTAGCTGTTAGGGACTCTGGGGGAGTTACTTCGGCATCCTCTGGGGTATGGCCCTCTGGAGCTAGATCTTCTGGAGTTAGATCCGTTGTCGTCAAGTCATCCAGGGCAAAATCATCTGCCCCCACGTCATCTAGGGAAAACTCCCCAAACGGATCCGTATCAACCCCAGAGTTAGCCCTAGCCGCATCGTATTCCTCTAGCAAATCGCTTAGATCAGGATTGGCGGTACGTTCAGGCTGGACGATATCAGCCAACGGTGGTTGGCTAGGGCCAGTCTCTGGCGATTGGTCCAACGTGGGCGGCTGTTCCAGGGAGGGGAATGAGGCGCTCCAATCGTCATCAGCCGCCTTATCAGCCCAAAAATCAACTTCGGATGACGGATCAGTGGCGACCTTATCGTCCTCAAAGAAGTCCGCCAAGTCCTCAGTCATTGGATCGGGGGCCACCGTAGACTGATCTCTATCATCAACGGCCTGATCGTCAACCGCAAAGAAGTCATCCACCTCAAGCGTAGGCGGAGATTCAGCCGTAGCCGCATCTGTGGCCATATCCAGATCGGCCTCTAAATCAAGCGAAACATCCGGGGTAGGGGCGAGCCCTAACTCCAGGTCGAACCCCGAGTCTAGATCAGTTAGATCAGTGGCATCTAGATCAGTGGCATCTGTGGCTCCATCTGCCTGCTCGGTCACCTCTGGTAGAGTCGACTCGTCATCTAAGTCATAGCCAAATAAGCTGGCCATCTCATTATCTAGATCAGTATCTAGATCAGTGGCCTCATCGGGGCCAGAGACCGGTTCAGCGCCTAATAAGTCGGCAAATTCACCGTCAAGATCCGTCTGATCATCGTCTAGGTCGAAATCAGGCAGGGCATCATCAGTGATCGGTTCCTCTTCCCACATGTCCGCCAGATCGCCGACATCTCCTTCAAATAAGTCAGCCAGGCTATTGAGTTCAGCCATGCCCACTTCTGGACCAACCTCGCCAGGGGTAGCTGTCGCAGCGTCATCTAACTGGTCTAACATGGTGTCCAGCCCGCTGTCATCAGCGGGCTGACTGGTCTGGGTGAGTTGTTCTAACCAGTCATCATCCGTATCGGCCAGCAGCGGCTGGGTATCATCAATTTCGGCTGTGGCCAACAAATCGGACAAATCATGGCTGCTGACGTCATCATGGAGAGCCTCAGCCAACAAGGCATCCAAAGCCCCATTGTCACCTACCGCTGCTGACATGGTGTCGGTTGGTACCATCTCTAGCAACGCCGTCGACGGCGTAATCTGGTCAGGGGTCTGCCTCAGCACCTGTTCTTGGGCTTGCTTTAGGTCTTTGATCACGATGGGAGCCAAAGTCCGATAGGTGACCTGGGAATTGCCCACAGCTTGGCGAACGGCATGGGTTAGATGGCACCAATGGGTTAGTTCAAACTGCTCACCGATACTGTGTAACCGTTGGCAGATATGTTCTAAATCTTGTCGCGAGGTAGGGGTATCGGCCTGTTTGAAGGTGGTCAGCATATCCCGCAACAGGGCTGGAATATCGCTGCGAAACACAAGATTTAAAGCACTGGTTTCAGGGTTGGGTGCCAGTGCTGCCGCCGCCACTACCGGCACCGGGGTGGGTGCAGATACGGGTTCGGGGACTGCGGCAGGGGCTATCTTCAGCAGGTGCTGCAGGTGGGTATCGGTTTCGGCCAAAACCGGCTCCAACGTCGCCATGATGGTGGTAGCCTGGTCTTCGGTTAGGCCAAAGGGTCCCTGTAATTGCTCTAGCTGCTCTTTTAGCCCATCAAAAATACGGAGCAGCAGGGATTCAAGTTCGCGATCGGTTTGGATCGGCGACTCTTTTAACAGCTTAAAGAAATCCTCCATGCGGTGGGCTGTGCGCTGCATGCTGTTGATTCCCAGCATGGCGGCTCCCCCCTTAACCGAGTGAGCGGCCCGAAATACCTCGTTCACCATGTCTGGGTCTTCGATGGTCGCTTGCAGACTTAGCAAGCCCTGTTCAATGGTGTTGAGATGATCCTTGGCCTCTTCGATGAAGTAACCCAAGATGCGCTTTTGATCGTCAGGCAGCATGGTGATTCCCTTCTAAACACGTGCTTGTTTCCCACCTGGCCCCAACCAGGCTGACCCCTAGTTATCAGTTTTATCTACCTTAAATCGCTCTACCGATGTCAGCAGATCTCGGGCAACCCCCACCAAGTTTTGCAGCGAGCCCGACACCCTCTGAGATTCTTGGGAGGTTTCTTGGGCAGTAAGCTCTACCGATTGCATGACCTGAGCTACGGCCCGAGAGGTTTCGGTTTGTTCAACGGTGTCAGCGGTAATCGATCGCACCAGCACGTCAATCCGGTTCGACACCTGAATAATGTCTTCAAGCGATCGCTTCGCCTGTTCTGCCAGGCGAGTCCCTTCAATCACCTGCTGGGTGCCCTCTTCCATAGCAGTCATTACGCCGCCGGTCTCACTTTGAATTTGCAGCACAATTTGCTCAATTTCCTTCGAGGCTTTGGCCGCGCGGTCAGCCAACTGCCGCACCTCATCGGCTACGATCGCAAAGCCCCGACCAGCTTCCCCAGCCCGAGCCGCCTCAATACTAGCGTTGAGAGCCAACAGGTTGGTGCGGGAGGCAATCTGGGAAATTAACGCCACAATCTTGGAAATTTCCTGGGAGGATTCCGCCAGGCGCTTGACCTTACGGGTGGTTTCAGCCACCGTTTCACGAATTTCTAGGATACCGGCCACAGTCCGTTCCACCGACTCGCCTCCCTTCAGGGCTGTGGTGGATGCCGTGCGCGCCACTTCCTCCGCTTCACGGGCGCTCTCGGCCACCCGTTGAATCGAATCGGTCATCACCTGCACCGAGTTGAGTGTCACCGCTAGCTCTTCTGCCTGGCGCAGCGCATCGGCAGATAGACTACGGGCAAAAATCTCATTTTCAGTAGAGCCCTTACTGACTTGACGGGCCGCCACACTCACCTGCTGAACAATCTCCCGCAGGTTTTGAATGGTCAAGTTAAAGGAGTCTGCCACAGCCCCCAGGACATCAGCGGTGACCTCAGCCTGAACAGTCAAATCTCCCCGAGCCGCCCCTTCTACATCATCCAGTAGGCGAATCACCTGGCGCTGCAAGTCTTCTTTGGCCTGTTCTTGCTCTTGGGCTTT
>SLIY01000475.1 GCA_007135385.1 Leptolyngbyaceae cyanobacterium CSSed165cm_216 | reverse complement strand
GATCGTACAGGGCACTCAACAGGGTGTCCTGGGGAAACTGCACCATCTTGACGGCGTACTCGACTGGGTTGTCTCCCTCCAGGCTGTAAGTGTCACCAGTTTGACTAATGGTCACCACCTCTACATACAAGGGAGCTGCTCCCCGCTGGTTCAGGCGCAACTCTTCCTGGCAAAAGTGGTGTCGCTTTTCTAGGGTGGAATAGTCTAAAAAGCCAAAGTTAACCGGCTTTTTCACTTTATAGGCATAGTCCCCGGTCAGCAGCACATAGGACACATGGGTCTGGATCAGCCGAATCGGCTCGGCCACAGGGTGGGGGTAAAACCCCGGCTGGCACATCTGTTGAATCAGCGGCGGCAGGGTGGAGTCGGTCATAGGGATAGAAACTAGCTCTAGCTAAGACGAACGAAACAAAAGGCTGTTGCTGCATAGCACCATCTTCTGGCCAGGCGTTAAGGATCTAGTACAGCAAGGCAGAAGGCAGAAGCATGCCCTGAGCTGGTCGAAGGGGCAGAATTATTCCAGCTGGCGTTGATACCCGCTAGCAATACAGCGAAGGGGCCAGGATTATCCTCCTCGGCCCCCTGATGGAATTGATCTGAGGACTTGATCCGCGGGACTCTTAAAACACCCTAGACCAGCCTAGAAACGACGTGATCACGACCTACTCCTCAGTGGCTTCAACCACAGGTAGGGCGACATCGACGCTTTCTGTCTCGGCTGTCGGTTCTGCCTTGCGGGCTTGCAGCACGGTGGCGATCGCCTGTTCTGGCTCACCCACGATCTCAGATCCATCCGACAGCTGCAGATCGGCCAGGGTCAACGAATCCCCCAGGGCCAAGCCAGACACATCCACATCAATGCTCTCAGGAATGTCGACCGCCTTACACCTAACGGTGACTTCGTTAATTTCTGTATTCAGCACGCCCCCTTCATTGCGGACGCCCACCGGCTCACCCACAAAGTTAAGCACCACACCGACTTCCACCTCATCCTGAGCCTTGACCGCAAAGAAGCTGAGATGATAGACCAGATTCTTCCACGGGTGAGACTGCACTTCCCGCAGCAGTGCCTTGCCGGTCCAAGATTGGTCTGGAATCGTTAAGGCAATCATGGTGTTATTCACCGCTGCCTTACGCAACAGTAAGTCAGCGGCCTTTTGATCCACCGTCAGAGACATCGATTCGGTACCATTATGGCCGTAGAGCACCGCAGGCATCAGCCCCTGACGTCGCAGCGCATTAGCCTTAGCTTTTGGATCCCGAGCTTTACACTCAATTGTCAGTTCCATGCCAAAATCTCCCCCGTAAAGAATAAATAAACCGTGTAATTGTAAACCGGTTACCCGCTGGGCCTAAGCCACCTGGGACTCACCGTTGCTGTATAGCAGTGCCCGTTTGGGCCCATGAATCGGATCTTCTACAATGATGGTTTGATCGCGACTGGCCCCCAAGGACACAATGGCGATAGGCACTTCCATCAGTTCCGCCAAAAACTTCAGATAGTCTAGGGCGGCCTTGGGTAAATCACTTAGGGATCGGCAATGATCCGTAGGCTGCTTCCACCCCGGCATGGTTTTGTAGATGGGCTTGCAGCGGGCAAAGGCATAGGCACTGCCCGGCAGCTCCTCACAATGGCTGCCGTCTAGCTCGTAGGCGACACAGACGTTAATTTCATCTACATCATCCAGGACATCTAGCTTAGTGATCGCTAAGCAGTCGAGCCCATTGATGCGCACCGCATAGCGGCCAATCACCGCATCAAACCAGCCACAGCGACGACGACGACCGGTGGTGGTACCAAATTCGGCACCGCGATCGCAGAGTTGCTCCCCAATCCCACAAGTCAGCTCAGTCGGGAAAGGACCTTCCCCAACTCGGGTGGTGTAAGCCTTGGCTACCCCAATCACCCGGTCAATCACCGTAGGACCAATACCAGTGCCAATGCAGGCACCCCCAGCCACTGGATTCGAGGAGGTAACGTAAGGATATGTGCCGTGATCGAGATCCAGTAATGTCCCCTGAGCCCCTTCAAACAGCACGTTTTTGCGCTGACGAATGGCTTGGTACACATGTAGAGAGCTGTCAATCACATAGGGCCGTAACCGCTCAGCATATTGGATATACTCATCTACCACAGCTGCCGGATTGAGGGGCTCTATGTTATAAAGCTTTTCTAAAATGCCATTCTTGTACTGAATGGTCCACTCCAACTGCTCCCGCAACTTGGCATAATCCATCAGATCAATGATGCGGATGCCAATGCGCTCTGACTTATCAGCGTAAGTGGGGCCAATCCCCCGCTTAGTGGTGCCGATCTTATTGGTTCCACGACGCTCTTCCGCCGCCTGATCAATCAGGCGATGGTAGGGCATGGTCACGTGGGCCGCATTGGAGATAAACAGATTTTTGCTGGAAACACCTAGTTCATCCAGCTTGTCAAGTTCGCCAATCAGCGCCTTGGGGTCAATCACGGTGCCGCTACCGATCACACATTCGGTCTCAGGGTAAAGGATGCCCGAGGGAATCAGGTGTAACTTGAAGGTCTGATCTTGAACGACAACCGTGTGACCAGCGTTAACACCACCCTGGTAGCGCACCACCACATCTGCTGAACGGCTCAACAGATCGGTGATTTTGCCCTTTCCTTCATCGCCCCACTGGGCTCCAATCACTACAACGTTTGCCAAGGGAATTCAGACTCTCAAGTTCACACAAATTCCCATTATCGTGACTTAGATGTACATGTGTCAACCCATGG
>SLIY01000319.1 GCA_007135385.1 Leptolyngbyaceae cyanobacterium CSSed165cm_216 | reverse complement strand
GGGTATCGGGTATTGGGTGTCGGGTATCAGGAATAGTTGGCCGACTATTTGCTGAGGCGGAAACCCTTCTACCTTCTGACTTGCGGCACTAGGTGTCTTGCAAATCGTCTAAGGTAGCTAACACCTCCTGACTATGGATGGCCGGACGTACCCCCAAAAAGCGAGCCCTGAGTAGGCCATCGGGATCAATAATATAGGTGTGGCGTAGAGAGGCTGCCCCTAGCCACGAGCCATAGGCTTTACTCACCACCCCCTTGGGATCAGACAGCAGGGGAAATTCCAACCCTTCGGCATCGCAAAACTCGGCGTGGGAGTCGACACTGTCGGCACTGACACCAATCACTTGAGCATTATGGGCTTTGTAGTTGGCCATATCTCGCTGGAACCGTTGGGCCTCTAGGGTGCAGCCGGAGGTAAAGTCGCGGGGGGAAAAGTACAGCACCACCCACTGGTCACGATAGTCCGCCAGGGAAACAGAACCATCGCCAGCATTGGTGGGCAGCGTAAAGTCAGGGGCAGGGCTCCCCAGGGGAAGTTGTGGCCCTCCCATGGCTAGGGCGGCTGGCGACCACAGCCACCCACTGAACCCGATTAAGCAAACCGTTAAAACCAGCTGAAGTAAGCGACGGCGACCGATCATAGGTATCCTCATATTCTTTACTAAAGTTTACATGAGCCAGCTGGCGATCGCCCTCCAGTCTTCAAGGGCATTCCATAAAGTTGTCGCCTAGGGTATGGCAGTGCCCTTCAAAGCAGGCTAAGTTGGCCAAAGATCGCCGATCTACCCTCCACACCTCTGCATATTATTCTCTTGCCCATGCGGCCCCTCATCACCAGCCCCTTCACCGTAGAGATGGCGACTGTGGCCATTCGCGACTTGCCCAGGTCATTGGCAGGATGTCGTATCGTCCAACTATCAGATTTCCACTACGACGGCGAGCGACTCGCTACCCCTTTGTTGGCGGCGGTAATTGCCCAGGCCAATGCCCTCAAGCCTGATCTGGTTGCTCTGACCGGAGACTACGTCACCACCGACCCATCTCCTATTTTTCGGCTAATTCCCTATTTGCAGCAGCTGCAAAGTCGCTATGGCACTGTGGTCGTTTTGGGGAACCACGACAATATTAGCTGTGGGGGGCGTCAGACGATTTTGCAAGCGCTTCGCCAGGCTGGCATTCAGGCCCTGTGGAACCAGGTGGCTTATCCCTTAGGCCCTGGGCTGCCGGTGGTGGGGTTAGCTGACTTTTGGTCAACCGAGTTTGACCCCACTGGGGTGATGGCCTCTATCTCTGATGCCGTGCCCCGACTGGTACTCTCCCACAATCCCGATAGTGCGGCAGAATTGACCTCCTACCGGGTGGACTTACAACTGTCAGGGCACACCCACGGCGGCCAAATTGTGTTGCCTGGGCTGGGGCCTGTGCCAGCTTTGACCCAGGCCTTGAAGCAATCTACCTGGGCTAAGCTGCCGTTCGTCAGCCAGCCGTGTCTTAAGGTGTTGCATCACTGGGATTGGGTCTCGGGGCTATATCAAGTGGGCGATAATCAGCTTTACGTTAACCGGGGGCTGGGCACCTACGCCCCAGGCCGATTTCGCTGCCCGCCGGAGGTGACTCTAGTCAGGTTAATAGGCGCGGAGGGGTTGTCTGGAGGGTAGGGGTGGTTTTGGATTTTGGATTTTGGATTCGTAGCGTGGATTGGGGGGTGATGGGATAGGACGTAGGGGCAGACCAATGTGTCCGCCTTTGGGGGGGGAATCAAGATATCGAAAACGTGCATAGCAGCTGTAGCGTGGGTTAGGCCGTCAGGGTTGGGGCGATCGCCAGGTCACTCAACTGTCGCCGTAATCCACGGGGAGAGGGTGAAGTGTAGCTAGGCGGTAAACGATCGCCCTAGACCCAGTTTGGCCAACAGCTTGCGGTAAGCGATCGAGCTTTTGTCCCCAGCAATATGGACTTCATCAGCTAGGTTAATGGGCAAATCTTCTGGCCAGAGTTCTTCCACAATCGCTTTGTCTTCGCCAAACACTTGGTGGTTAAAGGCCAGGGTATCTTCTAGAGGGGCGTCTTTGTCGAAGTTGCGGCAGAGGGGCGAGAATACCCGAGTTTTGCGGGCCGATACGGGACAGGCGGCATTCAAAATATGTAACTTGCCCTCAGGAAAGGTGACAGACAGCTTGACCGTAAACGGCAACCACACCTGAAACAACCGTCGCCACTGAAAGCCAGGGGGGCTGAGGTGCTTGTACCCATGGGGCAGGTTGCTGACGGAACTGACATAGTCGGCGGTAAAGCCACCGTCAGTATAAGCAATGGGATAGTCAGGCACCTCTGGGTTGTCGCTCTCCCCAAAGGAGTCTTTATGGACAAAGGCAAAGTGACTGACATCTAAGAACCCCTCCACCTGACGACCGGCGGCAGCCTCTAGGTGGACCGAATTGGGGATAATGCGGATGTAGTCAGGATCATCCCAGGCCTCAAACTCGGGGAAGGATACTGGACCATTGTCCACTAGCCGCACCCAAATCAGCCCATACCGCTCTTGTACCGGGTAGGTGGTTAATCGTAACCGCTTGGGAATAGAGGCCTCGGGGGCCGCCGGAATACAGACGCACTGCCCTTCGGTGGTATAGCGAACCCCATGGTAAGCACAGACCAGTTGCCCATCCTCCACCCAGCCTAGGCTGAGGGGAGCACCCCGGTGTAAACACAGGTCCCGAGCCGCGGTGAGGGGGCCGTCTTGGGTGCGGTATAGCACTAACCGCT
>SLIY01000082.1 GCA_007135385.1 Leptolyngbyaceae cyanobacterium CSSed165cm_216 | reverse complement strand
GCGCCCCATAGATGTACCACCCGGCCACCCCAGCGGGGGAATCGGCTAAGTCTCGCAGATTGGAGAAAAAGCGATCGCCCCCGAGCCGGGGCTGCTGCGGAATTCGCACCGTACTGATAGGCCCGGTAAACCCCTGGGTAGCCGGATCATAGAATTGCACCCGAAAAAATTCACTCGGGCAAGGGGGCTGCCCGGGGCAATCGGGGGGTAAGGGGGCATCGACCGTTTCATCTGGCCCTAGCAACTGCACCAGACCATATTCCCGCCCGGTAATTTGCACCGGTTCTAGGGGGGTCTGAATCACCGGGCGATCGCCCTCTAGGTTGAGGGTTACCTCGGTTAAACGGACGGTGATATCGTCCTGGGGGCGCACCCCAGCCAACGACTGTAGCGGCCCCACCTGGGAGCGACCATTCAGCCGAGTCGGCATCACATTGCCATTGGCCAAAAATCGATAGGCTTGGTCACTGAACGTCACATCTCGGGTCACAGCCGCCACATAGCGATCGCGCATGTCCCCTGGCTGCCAAGTCAATTTGAGTCGCTGCCCCACTAAGTTGGCATGCTCCGTGGGGCTGTGCCAAAGTTCTAGCCAGGCCCAATCCCCAGGGTCAGCCTCATACTCAGCCTCCGTGGGCAGAATCAAGCGCCCGATCCAATCGCCATTCGGGCGCAGGGTCGGAGCCGTCGGTAGGGGCCGCACGGGAAACGTCTCAAGTTGGTTAAAGGGCTTCGCTTGGGCTAAGTCGTAGCTGGAGGGAGTAACATCATTTGCCTCAGGGCTGGCTAGCGGTGCCCCCGCCGTCCCTACCATGATCAGCCAGGCTACCGTGATTCCCACCAGGCTGTAGTAGACCAGGCGCCTGGCACCTCGGGACAGAACCAAGCGGTAGTTGGAGAAGGGCATCACGCATAACCATCAACACATTGGGTTGAATTATGCAGGATGTCTACAATCCTGGGAAGCCCTTAGCCCTATGTCTCGATGTCAGGACTTCGTCAGAGGGCTGGGTTCTACAGATTCCATGGTTCAGATTTCATGGTTTTGCCAGTCAGCCATCTCGGGTTTGAGATGGCCTCAAAACAAGGGTAAATTAACTTCCAGGTTCAAGCCAAACAAGGTGTCATCGAACTGTACCCTGGGTTCAGACGATCGGCCAAAGCCAAATCCCCCATAGGCACTCAATCGCACCGTCGGCGTAATGTTGTACACCACTTGCCCGAGCAATTGCTGGAACGTATCATGGCGCGCCTGGGCGGTGTAGTCTACCAGGGTGACTTGATAGCTAAGCCCGGCCTGAAGCTGAGGATTAAACCGATAAGCCAAATAAGCCCCAATCACCTGGGAAAAGCGGCTGAAATCTGTAAATACAGGACCCGAGTCAAAATTTGACCGCACGGTGGCATCGTTATATTCGGCCCGGTAGTACGTATCTAGGCTGAGTTGGGGGGTCAGTGGGTCTCGACGACCGAGGGTTAGGGCGATCGCTGTATTCTCAAAAAAGCGAAAGCGGTTAGGACCTGGGCGAAACAGCTCTTGATAAGAGACTGTCAGTTGCCCATAGGTGCGCGGCGACAGCCCTTGGCGGATGCCAACCCGGAACCGCAGGTCGTCGTAATTGACGCTGGACTGGCTGCCATAGCGCTGGAGGGCCGCGTCAATGGTGCCAATCAGAATAGTTTCTGGACCTAGGCTTGGATATACTTCAAAGGTGAGGGAGGGACGGAAGAAGGTATCTCCAGTGAGGTTGCCCACATCATCAATCACCAGCAGAATATTGTCACTGCTACCCATTAAAAAGCGAGCAGTTAAAAAGCCAATTTTTGGCGGCGTTTCTGGGGGAGGAATCAGTAAGGGGGGTTGCTCACGAATCCGTAAGATCCCCAGATCAGGGTCTTCCAGAGGATTGCGCACCTGAATCACCCCCAGTTCAGGATCCCCTGTGGGTAGCCCAGTGTCCTGGTCCAGTGGCATCCCCTCAAAGGGCTGTTCCTCGGCGTCACCGTCGTTTTCCTGCCCTTGGGCCAGGGCTGGCTTGAGTCCCACCGATGGCCTGCTAGGGCTGAAGAGCGGTGCACTGAGGGGAAATCCCGGCACCGCGGCAAAGCCCACCTCTAGGTCTAGGCGGGTAGGGGAGAGGACAGGACCGGGCTCTAGGGCCGCTGCAGGGGTGTGGTCACGCCCTAAGGGGGGAGCAGGGACAGACAAATCCTGGGCTGCCGCTGGCTGCTGCTCCCCAGCTTCGGCCGCGTCAGAAAAATCAGGCGATAGGGCGATCGCCATGGGGGCGATCGCCGGCTCTGGAATCAGACGCTGACTGAGGGCTACGTCCGTCGATCTGGTCAGAGGGTCCGGGGCGATCGCATAGGCAGGCAAGCTGTAGCCAGCGCTAATGCCGATGCCGAGACTGAGCCATCCCAGACTGGGTACCCCTAAGGTTAGGTAAATCCGCCGTTTCAATGGTTGGTTCTGCCAGACTAAAACAAAGATAATGCGATCCAGATGCAGCCCTATGCCCCATCCTAAGCCCCAGTAGGGACTAAAGCCTCGCTATAGAACCCACTTAGGGCATGGTAAGCCAACTCTGAACTATCAGTAGAATCACTGATGTTTGATTGGATTCCCGAAACTGAAGGCCGCATTTACCAAAAAAATACGAATCAAACACAGAAGATTCATTGGTTAAAGGGCTCTGACATTCTCCAGCCCCGGTCAAAGCAAACATAATAGACCTAGGATGAGCTGACCTTTAGCCTTCTGCCTATTGTTGC
>SLIY01000340.1 GCA_007135385.1 Leptolyngbyaceae cyanobacterium CSSed165cm_216 | reverse complement strand
TCTTGCTGATTGCCTATCCCAGGGGCGATCGCTCCCTGTGGGTAGCCCTGCGCTATCTGTTTGTCAGCAACACAGCCATGTTGTTCTACCTGGTGGGGGTGATTTTGGTCTACCAAACCCATGCCTCATTTGCGTTTAGCGGGCTGCATGGAGCCCCGCCCGAAGCCCTGGCGCTGATTTTAGTGGGGCTGCTCACCAAGGGAGGAGTCTTTGTCTCAGGGCTTTGGTTGCCCCTTACCCATTCGGAGGCGGAAAGTCCAGTCTCGGCCCTACTATCGGGGGTGGTGGTGAAGGCAGGGGTGTTTCCCCTGGTGCGCTGCGCCTTGCTGGTGGAGGAACTAGACCCGTTAGTACGCCTATTTGGGGTAGCGGCAGCCCTATTGGGGGTGATGTACGCCCTAATTGAAACCGATACCAAGCGGGTGCTGGCTTGCAGTACCCTCTCGCAACTGGGATGGGTGTTAGCCGCCCCAGAGGTGGCTGGCTTCTATGCCCTGGCCCATGGGCTAGCCAAAGGGGCTCTGTTTCTGACCGTTGGCAACTTACCTAGCCGTGATTTGAGGGTGCTGCGGCAGCAGCCCATTTACACCAGTCTATGGCTACCACTGACAGTAGCTGGCCTCTCCATGTCAGGGTTTCCAGGGTTAGTCGGCTTTGCAGCCAAATTTTCCACCCTCAAGCAAGCGTTGCCCTGGCAGGTGATAGCCCTGAATGTGGCGGCTACAGGGACAGCGCTAGTCTATGCCAAATTTATCTTTTTGCCCCATCAACCAAATCAGCTGAGGGGCGGCTGGGCCTCGGCGAAGCCAGGGTTGTGGATGGCGCTGACCCTGCTGATTGGTGGGCTAGTAGTGGCCAATATCGGGTTTCTAGGGGCTTATACCTGGGGCAACGGGCTGAAGGTACTGGCCATTATTGCGGTTGGCTGGCTGCTCCATGAAGGGGTGATTCAACGCACCGACTTCAGCCTGCCCCAGAGCCTAGAAGCCTTCGAACACCTAATTGGGTTTATGAGCTTGATGTTGATTGTATTGTTTTGGATGGGGTGGTCATGGCTGGCTATCTAAACTTACTGCTGCGATTAGCGATCTGGTTTTTGCTCACGGCCGACCTGAGTTGGGCCAACATTTTAATTGGAGTTACGGTGGCGATTTTGCTACCCCGGGGGGTGAGCAACCCTGGGACGTTGAAAGATTGGCTGCGGACCCTGGGGGAGGTCGTTGTGGCGATTCCCCAGGCTTATGCCGAAGCCTTTGAAATCATGCTGCGCCCCCATCGCTATGAGGTAGTCACCGTGGATCGCGCTAAACCGCGTCGCAGTCCCAGTTTGATCTTCCTCGATATTTTTCTGATTACCTTTACCCCTAAGACCATTGTCCAACGCTATCGGGAACAGGGCTGGTATGAAGTCCACCGCATTCAACGGAGGCCAACCCAATGACAGCTGTGTTAATGGCGATGATTGCGGCGTTGCTGATTCCCATGGTGGAAGCGTTTCAGGATGAGGATATTTGGCAGCGGATGTTGGCCTTTGCCAGCATTGCCACGAAAACGTCGGTGATGATTTTGGTGGTATCTGTCCTGCGGGACGACTGGATGATCGGGATGGTGGGGGTACTTATTCTCAGCGTGGGTAATGCTGCCCTGATGCTGCTGGCCCACATCATCCGGCGACTGAGTGAGGTGATGGAGGAATATTGATGATTAACATCCTCAGTTATGTCTGTATCGTGATTGGGCTGGTGTTCTGGTTTTGGGGAACTTGGCCCTTATTAGGTAGCCGTTCCGTCTTGTTCAAGCTGCATAGCCTGTCGGTAGCTGACACCCTAGGCTCGATGGCAATCGTCGTGGGACTGCTGCTACGCATTCCCCACGAGTGGCCGTTACTGGTGCTGGGGTTAATTTCTTTGGCCATTTGGAACACAGTCCTAGGCTATGTGCTGGCCTACTGCTCGACTCAGGAGGACAGCTAACTATGAGCCATAGCGCTATCACCGACAACTATCTCTACGTGATTATGGTGCTGCTGCCCCTAGCGGCCTTGATGTTAGTGATTCAAACCAGTCCTTACCAAGCGTTGGTGATTCGCGGCATCTTAGGGGCTGTGGCGGCCCTGATTTATGCGGTGTTAGGAGGGGCTGACGTGGCCCTGACCGAAGCCCTGGTGGGAACCATGCTGGCGATTACTCTCTACGCAGTGGCGGTGCGGTCATCTTTGGTGATGCGACTAGGGGTGTTGTCAGGGGAAGAAGTCAGGAGCAATCTGCACTGGCGACCGCTGTTAAATTACCTGCGGGCCCTGCTTAATCGCTACCATCTGCGCTTAGAACTGGTGACCTATGACGATGTTCAGACGTTGCACCAGGCTTTACAAACGAAGGACGTCCATGGCACCTGTTTGGTGTGTCGACCAGCTGAGGCGGTCCAACTCCCTGATGATGATCGGCCAGCTCAGCATTCCAACCCTAGCACTGTTCCTGTCGATACCCTTGAGTCCCCCTATCTGATTACCCTGCGGGTGCCGCGCCTCTACGAGATTTTCACCACCGAATTGCCCCCAGTGATGGCTCAGGTCAAAGCGCTGGGGGACGATGGGCTAGATGATCTGAGGACCGGTGACCGGCAGCCTGCTCTAGCAGATGCCTCAACCCTAACGGAGGATGACTAGGTATGAAATGGATTTATGTTGTGGCGGGGATGCTGCTATTTGTGAAAATGCTGGTGTTGCCCGATCCAGTGGCGGCAGGGGCTGACATCTCGATCGCAGAGGCCATCGTTTCAGACAGTGCCGTACCCAATGCCGTCTCAGGCATTATCTTTCGCAATCGCCTCTATGACACGATTTTTGAGGTGGTCGTGTTTTCCATCGCCATTATGGGGGCTAAGTATCTGCTAGCCGACGAGACCCCGGTGGCCGCCTTCTACCGCTTTACTGACGAACCCTCGGTGGTGCTGGCCCGGTTGGGGGCAACCATTGCGGCTTTGGTTAGCATCGAGTTGGCCATTCGCGGCCACCTGAGTCCTGGGGGTGGGTTTGCCGCTGGGGTGGCGGGAGGAACGGCCATTGGTCTAATTGCCATTACCGCCGCCTCGCCAGAATGGATGCAGGCCATCTACGAACGCTGGCGCGCCGCCGCCTGGGAAAAGGTGTCGGTGCTGATTTTCATTCTTTTGGCCGTGTTTACCCTGGTGGGAGGAGAATTACCGCCTGGGTCGTTTGGTACGCTGCTAAGTGGAGGCATTATTCCCCTGCTGAATGTACTGGTCGCCATCAAAGTAGCCTTAGGATCTTGGGCTGTGATCTTGCTGTTTATTCGCTATCGGGGCCTCTTGTAAGGTCGAAACAGCTCGTCTACATGGCGGTGCTCACCGCCACCCCGATCGATAGTTCTGTGGGTTACGGGGCACTAAGGGGTGGACGTTCCAGCCCAGTGACCTACTGCTGAACCCACGCCAGGGTTGGCTTTACCCAAGCTGCCTCCTCCCCTATGCTTCCTTCCCTAAGCCAGTGTTTCGCTGTCCTGGGCCACGCTGCCTTGGCGAATCGCCCGCTCCAACAGCAGATTCAGGACCGTGCGCACCGCAATAATTGCAGTTAACTGGGCAAAATCTTCCCACTGGCTAGAAATAGTAGTTTTGAGAATACTGGCCCCAATCAAAAAGCTCAGCCCCAGGGAAAATGAATAACTCATGGCTAGGCGGCTGCTTTGAAAGGCATTATCCGCCTGCCGCCGGACCAAACCATCCCCCACATAAATTACCAAAGCCCGCATCACGCCCAGAAAAATGATTAACAGCGCCAACAGCTGACATACGCTAATCATCAGGCTATTGAGGATGCGGACGGTGCCCGCCACGTCTTGGCTGAGGAGTTGAATGGTCATAAATGCAGTCAGGTTCTCCATTCGCTAGGATGACGTTGACCTATATGGTACCGTTTCGCCATGGTATCGCCCCTGTCCTCCCCCACCTGGCCAGCATCACTACCCGCTGCCCCCACCCTCCCTGGCCTTGGCCCCTGGATCAACACCATAGACTACGCCAAAGATTCCCTGGGGTTTGCCGGTCGACTGTTTCAACAGCATGGCCCGATCGTCTCTCTGGCGGCTAGGGGCGGCACCAATTTTTACTCCCCCTTGCTGGATTGTCCTGGCACTGTGATCGCCTGCGGCCCTGAGGTGGTGAAGCAGGTGGCCCTAAACCACGATATTTTTCATAAGTTTCCCTTGACTGGGGTGCTACACCGCTACCGCAATCGCAGCGATCGCACCACCGGGCTGCACCATTTTGGCGTGGGGTTATTTGGCATTAACGGCCTCCAACACTTGCAACATCGACGGCTGATGATGCCCGCCTTTCACCAGCGGCAAATTGAGGCCTATCGAGATGACATGGTAGCCATTACGGCCGAGATGCTCGACCGGGTGCCCCTGCATCAGCCCTTCGACGTGGCCACCCTAATGCGACTGCTAACCCTGAGGGTTGCCACCAAGACCCTGTTTGGCTACGACCTGGACGAATCGGGCGGGGAACTGGGCCAACTCCTGCAACAGATTTTATCGATGCTAGGCAGCCTGGGGGTGCTGATGCTGCCCTATGACCGTCCCGGCCTACCGTTTCACCGATTTCTGAATCGGATACATGACTACGAGCGGGCAATGGACAGGTTAATTGTGCAAAAGCGTCAGCAAGCGGGCCAAGCCCACGACATGCTAGCCCTGTTGCTCCAGGCTAGGGATGCCGAGACCGGTCTTACCCTCAGCCAGGCGGAGCTCCTAGGCCACACTGGCGTGCTGTTTGCCGCTGGCCATGAAACCAGCGCCAATGCACTGACCTGGACCCTGATGCTACTGTCTCAACATCCCCAGGTGGCGAGCAAGTTGCTCTGCGAACTGACCGCCGTGCTGCAGGGGACTGCCCCCACCCTAGACCAGCTAAAGCAAATGCCTTATTTGGATGCAGTGGTCAAAGAGTCTTTGCGAATCATTACCCCCGTTCCCTGGAATGGTCGGGTGCTGGCTCAATCCACCCAGGTGCTGGGCTATGACCTGCCTGCGGGTACCGAAATCATGGTCAGCTTATACCATACCCATCACCAGGCAAACTTATACCCTGAACCAGAGCGCTTTGATCCCCAGCGTTGGTTCTCCATAGAACCCAGTCCCTACGAATACGTCCCGTTTAGTGCCGGGCCGCGTACCTGCATTGGGGCCGCCTTCGCGATGGTGGAGATCAAAGTGGTGCTGGCGATGCTGCTACAACGATACCGCCTACAACTGCGGCCCCACACGCGCATCAATCGGGCTGGTTTTATTGTGTTATCGCCAAAGCAGGGGCTACCGATGGTGGCCTATCCACAGGATGGATCCTTTGTGGCCACTGAAGCGGTGACCGGGACAGTTAAGCAGATGGTGAATTGGTGAGTCACGGGTTTCAGTCACTAAACTGTACAAGACTTAACAATGTGACCCATCCCTAGGCGAGGCTGTTTACAGTCTCTTGAGGTTCAAGGAACAAAGAGGCAAAATTACTTCAAGTTATGTGAGGAAATGTCTGGCTTTGTTGTGTTAGGTTAACTGACTGAGGTAACTCAACGTCTGCTGAAATCCACGCTTGATTGTCATGAGGTGGCTTTAATGGATCTCACAGTAATCCTCGGCATGGTGGCCGGTGCTCTCACAACCTTGGCCTACCTGCCCCAAGTGGTCAAAATTTGGCGGACAAAGTCAGCCGACAGTTTGTCATGGGCCATGCTGCTAGTGCTCTGTGCTGGCGTTTCTCTTTGGCTGGTCTATGGCATGTCCGTGCACGACACCCCGCTAGTGATGGCCAACCTGGTGACGCTGATGCTGTCTTCGATTATTTTAGGCTTAAAAATTAGCTACGAGGCTCTGCCGCGTCTGCAAAACCGTCCCCGTATTTTTGCTTGGGGGTGGCGGCGTTAGGGTTGGCTTTAGGCTATGTAGTTGCTTTGATCCCCAAAAACTAACCTCGCCAGCCTTTAAAATAAAGGTTTGTCGATAGAGCAGGTACATCATGACCGTCCGCGTTCGCATTGCCCCTAGTCCCACCGGGAATCTGCACATTGGTACCGCTCGCACTGCCGTCTTTAACTGGTTATTTGCCCGCCACCAAGGGGGGCAATTCATTATTCGGGTTGAAGATACTGACGAAGACCGGTCGAAGTCAGAATTTACCGACAACATCCTAGCGGGACTAACTTGGCTAGGGTTAACCTGGGATCAAGGTCCATTCTTTCAATCCCAACGACTGGATTTGTATCGTCAGACGATCCAGACTCTGTTAGATCAGGGGTTAGCCTACCGAGCCTACGATACCCCGGCAGAGCTAGAGGCGATGCGCGCAGCCATGAAAGCCAAGGGCCAGGCTCCCCGCTACGATAACCGCCATCGCGACTTAACCCCTGAGCAACAGGCGACTTTTGAAGCTGAAGGACGTCCGGCGGTAATTCGGTTCAAAATTGACGATAGTCGCACCATCACCTGGACGGATCTAGTCCGGGGTTCCATGTCTTGGCAGGCCCGTGATTTAGGGGGCGACATGGTGATTGCCCGGGCTGCTTCCAAGACCACCATTGGCCAGCCTCTCTATAACCTGGCGGTGGTGGTGGATGATGTGGATATGGCGATTACCCATGTGATTCGTGGGGAAGACCACATTGCAAATACGGCCAAGCAAATTTTGCTCTATGAAGCCCTAGGGGCCACTGTGCCTGAATTTGCCCATACGCCGCTGATTCTCAACCAAACGGGTCAGAAACTTTCCAAGCGGGACGGGGTGACGTCCATTTCCGATTTTCAGAAGATGGGGTTTGTGGCTCCGGCCCTAGCCAACTACATGACGCTGCTGGGTTGGTCGCCCCCCGATGGGCAGGAACTGTTTACCCTGGCCGAGGCGGCCAAGGCCTTTAGCTTCGATCGCGTCAATAAAGCGGGAGCCAAATTTGACTGGGACAAACTGGACTGGCTTAATAGCCAGTATCTGCACAGTATGGAGCCTGAGGCATTGCTGGAATTGGTGCTACCGTTTTTGCAGGCGGCGGACTGGGCTGTTGATCTAGACCGCGATCGAGACTGGTTGTTGCCCCTAATGGCCCTGATTGGCCCAAGCCTTACCCGGCTTACCGATGCGGTTGACCAAAGTCGCTTCTTTGTCGCCAAGACCGTCGACGTCACCGAGGAAGCCAAAGCCCAACTCCAACTGCCGGGGGTGACTGATGTGATGGCGGCAGTTCTGTCAGCCCTCACCGCTGGTGACCCCTTAGACACCCCGGCAGCACTCAAGGGGGTGGTGAATCAGGTGACCAAGGCCCAAGGGGTGAAGAAAGGATTGGTGATGAAGTCGCTGCGAGCTGCCCTGATGGGAGCGCTACAAGGACCAGACCTAATGGACTCTTGGCTGATTTTACGCCAACGCCAGCTTGATCTACCTCGGCTGCAGCAGGCCCTAGCGATCGCCAAAGCGGACTAAGGGATGGCGATGACCAGAATTTACCGGCGGAGATCGCCCCTCATGGCGATCTCCGCCGGTAAATTTGCCTCAGTTCGTCAGGTTACGTTACATTAAGTAAAGATTCATCTCATATTTTTGGATAGACAGGTGGTTCTGCTCATTAAAAACTGTGGTTTTGCCGTTTTCCAGGCATGATAGACGTATGTCTGAACCATCAAAGGCCAACTTGGATGCCTGAAGCTATCAAGCTTTAGCCAACCTGGTTTAAATAGTGAGCCGGAAATAGTGAGCCGGATGGTTTGGGTCCCTTTGCCCGCCATCTTATAGCAAACCCATCTTTGCACGTCGTGAATAGAGGCCATTGGTTATGAAACTTTCGTGGAGAGTCGTATTACTCTGGACCCTGCCTTTGCTGGTGATTGGGTTCTTTCTCTGGCAGGGAGCTTTTTCCTCTGCCCCCGCTGATATGGGACGTAACGCGGCAAATACCCGCTTGACCTATGGCCGCTTTCTAGACTATCTGGATGCTGGACGGGTCACTGCTGTTGATTTATACGATGGGGGTCGTACCGCCATTGTGGAAGCTGTAGATCCAGAGCTGAACGATCGAGTCATGCGCTGGCGGGTAGACCTGCCTGGTAGCTCCCCTGAACTGGTCAGTCGTCTACGGGACGCCAATATTAGCTTGGATTCCCATCCTCCTCGTAATGACGGAGCTTTGGTAGGGGCTTTAGGGAATTTGTTGTTCCCACTCTTATTGATTGGTGGTCTGTTCTTTTTGTTCCGCCGTTCTGCCGGTGGTGCCGGTGGACCTGGCCAAGCCATGAACTTTGGTAAGTCTAAGGCTCGCTTCATGATGGAAGCCAAGACTGGCATCATGTTTGACGATGTCGCAGGCATCGACGAAGCCAAAGAAGAGTTGCAGGAAGTCGTTACCTTTTTGAAAAAGCCTGAGCGCTTTACGGCTATTGGAGCTCGCATCCCCAAAGGGGTCCTCTTAGTCGGCCCTCCCGGCACTGGCAAAACATTGTTGGCGAAAGCGATTGCTGGGGAAGCCGGGGTTCCTTTCTTCAGTATTTCCGGCTCTGAATTTGTGGAGATGTTCGTGGGGGTGGGGGCCTCTCGGGTGCGGGACCTGTTTAAGAAGGCCAAGGAAAATGCCCCCTGCATCATCTTTATTGATGAGATTGACGCCGTTGGCCGTCAGCGGGGTGCTGGCATCGGCGGCGGCAACGATGAGCGGGAGCAGACCCTGAACCAGTTGCTGACAGAAATGGATGGCTTTGAGGGCAATACGGGCATTATTATCATTGCTGCCACCAACCGAGCTGACGTGCTGGATTCCGCCCTGTTGCGTCCCGGCCGCTTTGACCGGCAGGTGATGGTTGATCCCCCCGATATCAAGGGTCGCCTGGGGATTCTAGAAGTGCACGCCCGCAACAAAAAGCTGTCGGATGATATTTCGTTAGAAACTATTGCTCGCCGCACCCCCGGCTTTACCGGCGCTGATCTGGCCAACCTGCTGAACGAAGCCGCGATTCTGACGGCGCGGCGGCGTAAAGAGGCGATCACCATGGCGGAAGTGGATGATGCTGTTGATCGGGTGATTGCTGGCATGGAGGGCACCCCCCTAGTGGATAGCAAGAGCAAGCGGTTGATTGCTTACCACGAAATTGGCCATGCCATGGTAGGTACCCTGGTCAAAGATCACGATCCGGTACAAAAGGTGACGTTGATCCCCCGTGGTCAGGCCCAAGGGTTAACCTGGTTTACCCCCAGCGAAGAGCAAATGCTGATTTCCCGCTCCCAAATTATGGCTAGGATCACTGGAGCATTGGGAGGCCGCGCCGCCGAGGATGTGATCTTTGGCGATGCCGAAGTCACGACCGGGGCCGGTAACGACCTACAGCAGGTGAGCAATATGGCTCGCCAGATGGTGACCCGGTTTGGCATGTCTGACTTGGGGCCGCTGTCCCTGGAAAGTTCTCAAGGTGAGGTCTTCCTAGGCCGCGACTGGCTGTCTCGCTCAGAATATTCTGAGGAGGTGTCATCCCGCATTGACGAGCAGGTGCGCTCGATTGTGGAACATTGCTACAACGAGGCCAAGGGGATCATGCAGGACAACCGAGCTGTGATCGACCGGTTGGTGGATCTGCTAATTGAAAAAGAAACGATCGATGGCGATGAGTTTCGCCAAATCGTCTCGGAATATGCGGTTGTGCCTGAAAAACCTCAGTTTGCACCCCAGCTTTAGGACCCTTAGACCCTAGCCAGACCTCCGAGGTTTTTGAAAACCTCGGAGGTCTTGTAGTAACCTGATGCCTCGTCCCACCCTCTATCTCTCGATTACCAACCACGGTTTTGGCCATGCCACCCGCACCGCTGCGATCGCGGCTACGGTCCAAGCCCTGTGCCCCGAGATTGATATCATCATGGCCACTACGGCCCCCCAGTGGCTGTTACAGGGGTATTTAGCCGCCGCCTTTGAGTATCGCCCGGTGTCGGTGGATTTAGGGGTGGTGCAGCCCGACAGTTTGACCCTTGACTTGCCTACTACCCTAGCCAAACTGCAGCATATCCAGGCTCAACAGGACCAGATTGTGGCAGCCGAGGCGGCTTATCTAAGACAGCGGGGGGTGACGTTAATTCTGGCAGATATTCCCCCCCTAGCCCCAGCGATTGCCCATGGGGCCGGGGTGCCCTGTTGGATGGTCAGCAACTTTGGCTGGGACTTTATCTATCGGGATTGGGGGGGCGAATTTGTGGCAATCGCCGACTGGATTGGTAGGTGTTTTAGCCAGTGCGATCGCCTCTTTCGCCTCCCCTTCCATGAGCCCATGACGGCCTTCCCGGTCCTCGAGGACGTCGGGTTAACCGGCGGTTCCCCCCGATTTGCCCCTGAGGACTTGCGCCGTCGCTGGCATCTGACCGTCCCCCAAGAACGCACTGTGCTGCTTACCTTTGGCGGCCTAGGGCTACAAACCATTCCCTACCACGGACTAGCGGCTTTCCCTGACTGGCAATTTCTCACCTTTGACCAAAATGCCCCTGATTTGCCCAATTTGTTTAAGGTGCCCAAGGTGGGATTCCGGCCGGTGGATGTCATGCCCCTGTGCAGCCAGGTCGTATCAAAGCCAGGCTTTAGCACCTTTGCCGAGGCCTGCTGCTTAGATCTGCCCATTACCACTATCACCCGTAACACCTTCGCCGAAGGTCCTGTGCTGGTTAACGCCATGCAGGATCATAGCTGGCATCGGGTACTCACCCCCGAGGCCTTTTTTCAAGGGCAGTGGCGGTTTCTGCAAGAGCCGCTCTCGCCCCCCCGCACAGCTAACCCACTGGCCAAAGACGGCAACCAGACCATTGCCCAGGCGATTGTCGATTATTTAAGCGCAGCTTAGGCGACTACCACCATTGCCAACTGGCTATGATGGCAAATGGGATGTTTAAGGATGTCAATTGTGATTAAGTACCCAGTCGTTGCTGTGCTAAC
>SLIY01000110.1 GCA_007135385.1 Leptolyngbyaceae cyanobacterium CSSed165cm_216 | reverse complement strand
TGCCGCCCACACCAATAAAATGGAACGGTCTGCCGCTAAAATCTACGGAAATCGGCATTATTCACTCCTTAGAACACCACACCACACCATGTGTCAGGCGTAATCATAGCAAGATTTGCCAAATTGGCCTAAATGTCTGTTCTGCTAAGACGTCGTAACTAAGACTTCGTAGAGAACAGCGCCGCTTCCGGTCAAATCGTCTTAAATCCTCAGTGTACCCCCCAAGCATTTAAGACCCCGGGACAGCGATTCTAGCTTACTGATGACAGCATGACGGCCCCTCAGGGTTATAGGCGTGCCCAGCGTATTGTCCCAGAGAATTGTCAATGGTGCTCAAAAGCCTACAGGCAGCGGGATTGGCCTAGATACATCATATAAATCCTCTATGTAACTTAAGCTGAATCAGCAAAAATACTTATGACTTGATAGCCTCGATTGGCCCATGGGGATGCCATGCCAGCGGCGACTTCTATAGGAGTAACTGGGCATCTTTCTCAAGAGCATTGACTTAGATCAATAGAATGCGCCTATAAAGATGAACATGCTTTGCGATATTATGGACTCGTCTAACTAAGAATAGATACCTAGTCCGAGTACAACAGAGGGTTAAACGCAGTGATTAGAGTAGCAATTAATGGATTTGGCCGCATCGGTCGTAATTTCTTACGTTGTTGGCTAACGCGGGAAAATAGTGGTCTCGAGATCGTGGCTATCAACGATACCTCCGATCCCAAGACCAATTCCCATCTGCTGAAATATGACTCGATGTTAGGTCGTCTGGATGCCGATGTTCAAGCTGGGGAAGACAGCTTGATCGTCAACGGCAAAACCATCAAGTGCTACTCTGACCGCAACCCTAATAATTTGCCCTGGGGGGCCTGGGACATCGACCTGGTGGTGGAATCAACCGGGGTCTTTGTGAGTGAAGAAGGGGCGTCTCGTCACATTGAAGCGGGGGCCAAGAAGGTGCTGATTACGGCCCCGGGTAAGGGGGGCAACATTGGTACCTATGTGATGGGAGTTAACCACGCAGACTATAGCCATGACAAGCAAAACGTGGTGAGCAACGCCAGTTGCACCACCAACTGCCTGGCTCCAGTGGTCAAAGTGCTGCATGAGAGCTTTGGCATTATCAAAGGCACCATGACCACCACCCACAGCTATACGGGTGACCAGCGGCTGCTGGATGCTAGCCACCGTGACCTGCGTCGGGCTCGGGCCGCAGCTTTGAACATCGTACCCACCACTACGGGGGCCGCCAAGGCGGTGGCACTAGTCATGCCTGAGATGGCTGGCAAGCTCAATGGTATTGCCCTGCGGGTACCGACCCCCAACGTGTCTGTGGTTGACCTGGTGGTGCAGGTACAGCAGCCTGCCATTGCCGAGCAGGTTAATGGCGTGCTCAAAGCTGCCGCTGAAGGCCCGATGAAAGGGATTTTGGCCTATAGCGACCTGCCCCTAGTCTCAATTGACTACCGTAAGACCGATGAGTCGTCTATCGTTGACTCTAGCCTGACCATGGTGATGGGGGGTGACCTGGTGAAAGTAGTGGCTTGGTATGACAACGAGTGGGGTTATAGCCAGCGGGTAGTTGACCTGGCTGAACTGGTGGCCGCCAAGTGGCAATAAGGTCACACACATGCTAACTAAAAGCCAGGGCCTAAGCCCTGGCTTTTTAGTCGAGCCCCAGTGAGGTCATGCGAATTTCGCCGAGGGCGGCGTAACACCATTTAATCTCGTCAATCAAGGCAGTGGCGGCGGCGGTGTCTCCCAGGCTGCAGGCCAAACTCAGATGGTGTTGTAGATGCACGATCGCCCGGTCGTAGTCCGCCATCGCTAGACTAGCCCGAGTCAGGTTGGTGAGGATGCGCCGCAGGGTGTGATTGTCGATCGCCCCCACCGCCCCCGCTTGACTGAGGTGGAGAAAAGTTTCGTAACAGTCGATCGCCCCCTTTAAATCCCGCAGTGCCAGGTAGGTGTTGCCCAGGTTTTGCAAAATTTGTAGGCGAATGGTGGTTTCTTGCAGGGTCGTCGCCAGTCGCAAACTGGCCTCATAGAGGGTGGCCGCTTGGCGAGTCAGCCCCTTGGCCCGGTAGACCATAGCCAGGTTGTTGAGGGAGCGCATCTCCCCCTGGCGATCGCCCGTTAGCTTGGCCAAATTTAGACTCTGGCTCATATACTCGAGGGCCTGCTTCAGGTCCCCCAGGTGGCGATAGCTATTGCCTAAATGCTCTAGGGCGTGTTGCACGGCCTGGCTATGGCCCAGGCTTTGGGCCACCTTCAAGTACTGGCGACCATAGTCTGCCGCCCACAGATAGTCGGCCAGACGATAGTACAGGCTACCCAGCAGTTGTAGCACCCGAGCCTCCCGGGGTTGATCCCCCAGGTTGCGATAGGCGTAAAGGGCCTGTTGCAGCGAAGCCAGGGCCTGGGCATAGCGCCCTTGGCGAAAATAGGTCAACCCCTGGCGCGACCACTGGGCCGCCTCGGCCTGCTGATCTTGGCGACATTGGCTGGCTACGGTCTCTGCCTGGGCCAATAGCGATCCATCCCGGGGCAGCTGAACGGTCGGCTCATCGACCAGAATTAGGGTTGGCTTTGGAGTAGGGGGAATTGGAGAAGTCATAGGCCGGGGTCGCAGCTACCCTGCGGTTACATTCAGATCGGTCCCTACTGTCCCGGCACCCAAGTTAACAATCGATGCGAAATACAAGAATAAAGGATGGCAGATGCAAAGCCAGGACGATAAACAGGGGCATTAATCTCTTCATCATAGGTTTAT
>SLIY01000083.1 GCA_007135385.1 Leptolyngbyaceae cyanobacterium CSSed165cm_216 | reverse complement strand
TATACTACCTTTGGCTACGGCATTGTGGCATCTCCCACAGGTACGGAAATCTATGCAGTGCAGATGTTTAGCTTTCCAACACAGTAGGAAAAACTCGAAGGCTACCACATTAGCATCTCCTCTGGTTGTCCCCTTTTCTGGTATGCCCGTAGGGCTATCAGCCCCCTCGCGCAGCGTGCCCGAAGGGCGTAATTCTGGGAGAGCAAGAGCTGTCAAAGTCCCCCCGGATGGGGGGATTTAGGGGGCCTCACCGAGAAGTTTGATTGCGAAATATTCTGCCAGCAGTATCAGAATTAGAGGGCTGGGGGGGCAAAACATACCTGTGTTAAGCAACGCCTTCCTCTATGGTTACCCTTTATGAACTGAGGGGTTGCACTGTACTGGAAAGTTCACAGAATTGGCGATAAAGCACTGTTTGTGGGCTTGCTGATGCAGGTCAACCGCCAACCTCTGATCGCTCTCGGGGGTGATAGTCACCGTTGGCCGCAACAGCACCTTGGTAAACTGCCCTCGGCCATCGCCAGTTTCCAGCATCGTGCCCACCGGGTAATCCACATAGTGGGTCACAATCACCTGGGATTCGGCACATAGGTGCAGGTACCACAACATATGACAACTGGACAGCGAGGCCACCAGCAGTTCTTCAGGGTTGTACTTAGTTTTATCGCCCCGAAAGGCTTGATCGGCGGAGGCTTCGATGGGGGGTTTGCCGGTAGCAGTGATGGTGTAGGCGCGATCGTAGGATTGGTAGCGTTGGGTGCCCTGGCCGGTATTGCCAGTCCAACGAATCTCCACCGGGTAGAGGTGGGGTTTAGCAGTCATCATCGATGTCCTCACCAGGCTATTGCTTACTGTTCCACGGTTGCGACAAAGGGACCTTTGCCGTTTACAGTCCCTTTCATATCGTTAGGATACCGCCTGGCCAGGGGGTGCTGGCGATCGCTGATGGTGAATCTGTAGGAGCAAGCCCTGTGCAAATCGAACTGACCCGCTTTCGAGTTAAACCTGACAAAACCGCCCAGGTAGATGCTTGGATGGCGACCCTAAACCAACGTATGGCTGATGTGCGAGCCACCCTAGAGCGGGAAGAAATGCTGGTGGAGGTAATCTTTCGAGAAACCATTGACGGCCATGAATACCTGAGTTGGTTTTCCATCCAGGGGGAAGCAGGAGCACCGGTGGAAACCTCACCCCACGATTTAGACCGGGTGCATTTGGAGTTTTGGCGAGACTGTATTGATCGCGATTTTTCGCCCCAGGATGCCACGCCCCAGGTGGTGATGATGCCCCTGGCGATCGCAGCCACCCTCGAGCAGTACTTACAAACGATGCGAGCCCGAACCACCGACGGCGGTTAACCCATCCCCCCAATTTCCCGCCAGGGCAGACACACCGATCTGCCCCGACGCATTTGAAAACCGAAAAAAGAAAAGGGAAGAACGAAACCCCTCTCCCATTCCTGCTGCTGCTGCTCCGCGCCGGTAACGCCCTACGTTCTTTGCTTTCCCCACCTCCCCACCTTCCCCACCTTCCCCATCTCCCCCACCACCCCACTACCCCACTTCAAATGCCAGGCTCGGGGGTGAAGAAACGTACCAATCCCAGCCAGGGACAGGGTGGCCCCCAGGCCAGAGTGGCCACGGCCGCTCCAGGGGAAGCGGGGACATAGGCCAGGTCTTTCCCCCCCAACTCCAGATGGGTGCGGATCAGTTTAGGGGCAGCAGCTACGGCAATCTTCTGCCCGGTGGCATAGGAGCCGGTGAAAAATACGCCGTCGATCGGTTGCTCTAGCAGAGCAGCCCCCGTTAACCCAGCCCCGACCACAGGGATGAAGATAGGCTTGGGAACGCCCGCTTCGTGAAGCAGATCGGCGATCGCCAGTCCCGTCAAGGTGGCCACTTCCGATGGCTTATACAACACGGCATTGCCCGTCAGCAGCGCTGGCACAAACACATTCTCCCCCACAAAGTAGGAGGGTTCCAGGCGGAAATATTGGCCACCACCCCCAGGGGCTCATAGTCAATCACCTCTTCCAGGGTTTCCTCACCCGGCGTTGCCTGGGCCGGTCGGTAGTAAACCCGCTCGGGGGCCAGCACCCTGGCCACATTTTCCACAAAGCAATCGATCCGATCCGGCGCCGCCCACTCCGGCTGGGCCTGCCGCGCCCTGGCGTATTTTTGGGCGACGGCGGCTCCGTCATCTACCGGCATGTCTTGAATCAATGCCTCGGTGGCGGGGTTCAGGACCTGCTGAACCTCCAGACAGGTTAACTCGGTGGCGAGTTCATGACGTGCCCCTGGCCCAAAGCGAATACGGGTGGGAAATTGTAGGTGTGGAACATTAAATATTCAGGTAATGGCTCATTTCCCAGGCCGTAACCTGGGCGTTGAAGGCATTCCACTCCTTCGTTTTCATATCCAAAAAGGTCTTTGCCCCCAGTTCCCCCAGGGTGTCCATCAGCAGAGCGTCCTGCTTCAGCGCTTCCATCGCCTCGTAGAGGTTGTGGGGCAGGGTTTGTAAATCAGGGAACTCGTCGGCGCGAGTGAATAGGTTTTCATCGATGCGCTGGCCCGGGTCCGCCTGGGTGGCCATGCCCTCTAGCCCCGCCGCCAGAATGCCTGCTGCTGCCAAATACAGGTTGGCCGCCCCATCCACCATGCGACACTCAAAGCGGCCCGTGTCGGGAATGCGGATCAAATGGGAGCGGTTATTGCCACCGTAGGAAATGTAGCGGGGGCTCCAGGTGCTGCCGGAGGCGGTGGTGCTGGCCCCGAGGCGGCGATAAGAGTTAGCCGTGGGGGCACAGAGGGCAGCTAGCCCTTTGCCGTGGGCCAGCACACCCCCCAAAAAGTAGTAACCCAGGGAAGATAGGCCACCGTCGTCAGCGCCATCGGCAAAGGCGTTGACATCGTCCTGCCAGAGACTGTTGTGGATGTGGCCACCGTTGCCAGTAATGTGGCTAAAGGGCTTGGGCATAAAGGTGGCGGTAAAGCCCCGCTGTTCGGCCAAGGTCTTGACCATATACTTAAAGAAAACGTGGCGATCGCAGGTGGTTTTGGCATCGCTGTAGGTCCAGTTCAGCTCAAACTGGCCATTGGCATCCTCGTGGTCGCACTGGTACGGCCCCCAGCCCAGGTCTTCCATATAAGTGACCAGGGTTGAGATCAGATCAAACTGGCGCATCAGGTTAATCTGGTCGTAGCAGGGGCGATCGGCGGTGTCTTTAGGGTCGGCAATGGTGTACCCCATTTCCGTCTGTTTCAGCAAAAAGAACTCTGCCTCTACGCCAATCTTGTAGGCATAGCCTAACCTGGCGGCCTGATCTAGCACCCGGTTCAAAATCATCCGTGGTGCCGCCGGAAACGGCTCTCCCCCAAAGTACACATCACTGGCCACCCAACCCACCGTGGGTTCCCAGGGCAATTGAATCAGCGAATCGGGATCGGGGATCGCCGCAATTTCCGCCGACTCTGGCCCCAATCCCAGGTTTGAGGCAAAGGAACAGAAAAATGCCCCATCCTTTTCCACCGATGCCATTTGGGAAGCAGGCACCAGCTTGGCTCGGGTGCCCCCTAGCAAGTCAGTGTAAGACACCAGGAAAAACTTAATCCCCAGGGCCTTAGCCCTTTCCTTCAGGCTTTGCACCTGGGTTAACATGCCGACCATAGAACAACTCCAGGAGTTTCAGCCTAGTAAATCAGGCCGATGTCAGCAGGGTTGTAGCTGTAGCTACGGGACCGCCATAACCCACTACCTTGTCAAGGCTGTCGCGCTATGGCTCTCTGATCAGCTGGATCATGGGCCGCAAAACTCAAAATCACCACCCGCTTTGGTGCTGGAGTCTCGTAAATGCGATAAACCAACCGGTAGGCCACCCCTTCCCAGTCAACTTCCAAGGCGCGATGATTACGTAACGTCCCTCTAAGCTTATGGTTTGACAACCCCAGACAGGTATAGGGATCTAGAACCAGGACCGATTGCCTAATGTCCTCAAAAATCATTTGTAAGGTCAGTCGTCAATTCAGGCAAGTCTTGTTGCTCTACTAGCCGATGAATCTTGATCAGGTATCTCGATTTGGAAGCCACGTTCTTTCAAGCGCTCACAGGCACTTTCTACATCGATCTCCTCCCCAGCCTCCATGACCGTGATCCATTTTGTGGGATCATCCAAATTCTCTAAGTCTTTCTGCCGCTCAATTGCCCTAGCTTCTGCTGATGCCTTGGGGGCTGGCGGGAACTCTGCCTGGCCATGCTTCCAGGCGATGTAAGCGACAAAATCTTGAATCGTGCGAAGTTCATCCACCGAGAGGGTCTGCAGTTGCTCGGTAATTTGCTTGACTAGGGGGTGAGTGGCAGTGTCTGGCATAGGGCTCGGTGAATCAGGGCACTCATCGGACGATAAAGCACAGCCATTCTATCCAGGCAACGCTAACCATTGGCTGCCCTGGGTCTGTTTGATGAATCCTCTGCCCGCTGAACTCGACTAAGGGACTGAGTCGTTTGCTGGGAAAGACACTACCTGATATCAAGAAACTCCTATGCTGGATTCCAGACTGCGTGGGAATGACAGGGTCAGTAGCCGCAAAATATTTGCCAATCAGGGAAAACTCTGAGATAACTTGACATAACAAGTCTGTTCATGTCCCTGGATACCGACGCTAGCTGAGTGGCGACGGTTAAATGGGCGTGTTCCCTGAATCTACACCGCTGCGGTGCGGAGGACCCGATGAATATTCTGGTTGTTCAACATGTGGAAGCTGTCCCCATTGGTATTTTAGGACGATACCTGGAAGTGAAAGGGGCCTGGTTGCACACCTGGCTGGTGCCCCAACGCACCACGCCACCCCAGGGCCACTATGACGGCTTAATTGTGCTGGGCGGCCCGATGAATGCCTGCGCCGATCAGGCCTTTCCCCACCTGAGGCGGGTGTTGGCGCTGATTCGTCAGTTTCACCAGCAGGGCAAGCCGGTGTTGGGGCTTTGCCTGGGGGCACAGTTAATCGCCCGGGCCTTTGGCGGTCGGGTGTATCAAAACCACCAGCCGGAGTTGGGCTTCACCCCGTTGTTTCCGGTTGGCGAGGCTCCAGAACCTTGGGTACAGACCTACCCAGCCGGGATGCCGATGATGCAGTGGCATTTTGATACATTTGATCTGCCTGCGGGGGCTCAACTGCTGCTAACCAACAACGTTTGCCCAAACCAGGCGTTTCGGCTAGATCACAACATCTATGGGCTACAGTTTCATCCCGAAATCACCCCAGACATTGTGATGAATTGGATGGCTTTTAAGACGGAGTGGATCGAGACCCACTATCCCCACCTGCTTGAGCAACTACAGGAGCAGTTGCAGCGACATTGGGTACCATCGACCCAGTTTACCGAAACCCTGGCCAATGCCTGGTACGACCAAGTGGCAGCGGCGTCTCAAGCCGTTGCGATGTTCCCCTCTGGTTGACCAGATGGCCGCTGCATCATGCGACCCCGGTTTTTTGCCCTATAAGTAATCAGGATTGAATCGAATGCCCTACCCAGACGTGATGCCCCTGAATTAAGATTCGCAGGCGTTGCAGCACCGCCTACAGCGACAGAGGGTAAAGTACGCCCTGGCCAGCTTTGTTGACATTCATGGCATGGGCAAGGGTAAGGTCGTACCCCTCTCTTTACTCCATTGTTGAGTTGGCTAATGGAGCTGCCGTCATTGAGCACCCATAGGTGTTGATTTGCTCTACTAAGCCTGCGTCCCATGCAGGGTCGAGGGTCGGGGGCTGCTGAGAGGCCAAGAGCCTCAGTGTGCCGTCGGCTTCTAGGGTACCTAAAAGCTCCGTATCGTAAGGCACATAGTCGGTGGCTGGGGCGAGACGAATGAGCGATGTGGTGGTTTGCAGATCGCGACCGAGAAGTTGACCATCCCTCACTAACCCCACCGAAAACTCGGGTGGCGTGGTGAAGGTCTCAAAGGGGACAGTTTCGGTTTCCATCTGGCGGTAGCGTACCAGGCACACCTGTCCCGGCACGGCGGAGGGCAGCACCGTCATAAAGTCGTAGGGCATCAGATCCCAATCGCGCACCCAGGTGCCGAGAAATGGGGAGATCGCCGGATCTTGCTCAGCCCAAACTAGCCGAAATTCTTCTAGCTCAGGGTCAATGGGCTTGCCCAGGTTGAGAATCTTGCCCACCCCCGCCAAGGCATATTCTGAATCAATGCGCTCAGTGAGCTCGGCCTCTCGCTGTTGCAGCGCAGCGGGCGACAGCGATGGCAGTAGGGTAGCCGGGTCAGCCGCTGTCGGGGGCGACTCGGGAGTCTCTGTGGTCGGGAATTCAGCAATGGGCATGGTGCAGCCCAGTGTGGCCCAGAGGGCTAAAAGCATCGAGGCTACTGTCCACTTGGACAGCCTAATTGCTGGTTCAATCGGTCTTATGACCATGGCTTCGCGTTGTTCAGGGGTTGATGCGCCTGAGTTTAGCAAGGGGGCGGGGGCGATCATGCTGTTGGCAAGCCAGATTTATGACTGGCTTGCCAACAGCATGATTCACCATTGAGAATGTCAGCTCGCCACAGGCTTGGGCTTCACATTCGCCGGGTCAAAGATGCCCCTGGGAATAATGCCGTGCACGCCCCAGTTGCCGTCGACCACCTGGGTAATGGCAAAGTCGGCCCCCACGGTAATCAGCGAGAACGCTTCGTCTTCTGTCAGGTTCATGTCGTTCATTAAGAAGTTGCGCAGCTTGCCCGAGCTATCTTTGAGCGCTGGGTCTAGAGAGGACAGATTGTAGATCTCGCTCTGGGCGTCTTCGCCGAGGGCCTCAAGGTAGTTGGGAAAGGTAAAGCTGTGGACAATCCAGGAGTCGGGGGTTTCAAACAGTGGGTAGTTGACCCCATAGACCCGATGTGCAGGCGCAGGGGCACTTTCACGCCCTCCAGGGTTTCACCGATTTCATCGACGGTAAAGAATGCGAGTCCAGAAACCCGGTTTCTTTTGCGTGCCCCAAAGGGACTGTGTGTTACCCCAGAAACCCGGTGTCTCTCTCTTCTCTTCCTAGGGCAGGCAGTCGAGATAGTTTTCCAGATCCCAATTAGTCGTGGTGGCCAAAAATCGCTCCCACTCATCCCGCTTGTACTGATCGTAGACCTGATACATTTTCCCTGGCAGGGCCGACTTGATCACCTGATCGCTGGCCAGGCAGTTTAGGGCTTCCCCCAGGGACATGGGCAGCTTCTTCACTTGCTTGCCGTCATCCATCGCCTCATAAATATTGCGCTGTTCCGGTTGGCCGGGGTCAAGCTAGCGGCTGAGACCATCGTCAAAGGCTTTCAGTAGGGCGGCAGCCATCAGGTAGGGATTAACCATCGAGTCGACGGCCCGATACTCAAACCGCCCCGGGGCCGATACCCGTAGGCCACAGGTGCGATTTTGGTAACCCCAGTCAGAATAGACGGGAGCCCAAAAGCCAGCATCCCACAGGCGGCGGTAAGAGTTGACCGTGGAGCAGTCAATGGCGGTTAGGGCTGGCAGGTGTTCGATTACGCCCCCAATGCAGTGCAACCCCACCGGGCCAGGAATGCGTTTGGAGGTGCCCGCCGCTGGCAGGAAGGTATTTTCGCCCCCCTGATGATAGGTGAAGTTGCCCGCCATGCCTGGCATGAAACTCGGCATGGAGTCGCTTCAGATTGCCGCGACAATCACTGGTCAGAAAGGCGGCAGCATCCACCTCTTCTTCGCGGTTACGAAAGCAGACGCAGTAGACCCGGGCCACCCGCTGGTCCCAGGGCAATTGGCAGAAGGTTTCTGGGTCGGGAATCGCCACTAGTTCGGCCGCCTCGGGACCGTAGCCCAGATATTGGCTGCGGCGATCCATCGCCAGGTTGGCCGTCGCCCCATACACGAGCTGAAATCCTCGTGCAGCAGTGACCTCCCAGTAGTCAGCTGAAATTCCCTTACCCGCAATCCGCCCAGTTACAGAGATGAACTGGTAGTAGATATATTGAATGCCCAACTCATTAACTTTGGCGCAAACTTGTTGGACCAACTCATCCCGCCCTTCGGCATGGACGTAGCGTTCTAAATCGGTTGATGTATCAACCCGGGTTAAAACTCCAGTCACCGTCAAACCTCCTGGACGTGACAAAGCAGCTATGGCTGGTCCCAGTAAAGTCAACTTGTCATAACAAGTACGGTCCTTGATACCCCTCCCAGAAACCCTGCTCTCTGCCTATCCCTTGAACAGGCTGATGGTGGCAGGAGGCAGGAACTTAGCCCGCATTATTCACGAAGGGTAAGAGAGGCACAGAAAAAAGAGCCTGAACCGCTTTAGGATCAAGCTCTTCAACCAATTAAGTGCCTGTATTGTGCCATGACAGCGTGTGAAACGGAACTGCCCTTCGATTTTTACCAGCCCCGTCCGCTCGACGTTCGCTTTTCAGACCTCGAGCTGAGCTCAGACGCAGGCATTCTGCTGGTGCGTCAGGCAGATGAACGCTTGCAAGTGTGCGCCGGGTTCGCCAACTGCATTGAGGAGTGGCGCGACCCGGCCAAGATTACCCACAGCCTGGAGCAACTGGTAAGCCAACGAGTGTACCAACTCATCGGCGGCTACGAAGATGCCAACGATAGTAATCACCTGCGGCATGACCCGATTTACAAGATCGCGTGCGGGCGACTGCCGGAGGCGGGGCAAAACCTGCTGGCGAGTCAACCGACCATCACACGGCTGGAGAATCAGGTTAGCAAACGAGATAACAGCCGGATCCGCCGTTTTTACGTCGATAGGTTCATCGAAAGCTACGCCCAAGCCCCAACTCAGGTGGTGCTGGACATCGATGGTTGGGATGCCCCAACGTACGGTGAGCAGCAACTGAGCTTTTTCCACGGCTACTACGGCCACCGCATGTACTACCCGGTGCTGATTAACGAGGCCAGCAGCGGCTATCCCTTGGTGCTCCAGTTGCGGGCGGGCAATAGCCACCCAGGCAAAGGGGTGGCGGGTCTGTTGCGCTGGCTGTTCTGGCGACTGCGCCGGGCGTGGCCCGAGGTAGAGATCATTGTGAGGGCGGACAGCGGCTTTTCGTTGCCCGAGATCGTCACCGTCTGTGAACGGGCGAAGGTCGGCTATGTCCTGGGCTATCGTCGCAATGCTGTCCTGGAGCGCAAAATTCAACCGCTCTTGGAGCAAGCCCGAGTGGTCGCCTGCTTGAGTGACTCGGGCAAAGCTCGGTTATTTGACGATGTCTACTACGCCGCCGGGTCCTGGGAGTACCCCCGTCGGATGGTCATGAAGGCCGAGTGGTTGCCCAAAGGCCCAAATCCCCGCTTTGTGCTGACGAATCTAGACTGGCCTGCCCAGGCCCTCTACGACCAGTTCTATGTCCAGCGGGGGGCCGCCAGTGAGCATCCTATCAAGGAACTTAAGCTCGGACTCCAGGCCAAGCGACTCAGTTGCCATCAGTTTGTCGCCAATCAATTCCGACTGCTGTTGACCCAAGCGGCCTATGTCTTGATGCTGACGCTACGACGGGCGGCGGCGGGTACCGACTTCGCCCAGGCCCAGGTTCCACGGTTACGTACGGCGATTATCAAAGGGGCCGCCCGAGTTCGCGTTTCGGTGCGGCGGGTGCTCGTAGAATTAGCCGCGTTTTGTCCGGTTGCTAAGGCGCTCCAAACCATCGCGCGCAACCTGATGGCCCTACCCTCGCTGGCGTTAAGCTAGCCGCCGAGCTTGCCTAGGAGGAGTGTGTCTGTTGGGCGGCAACGACCGATTATTTGGTATCACTGTATACTGCTGAGGCGACAGCAATCGCGACGTCCTTCGTCCGGTTGCCGTTGATGCACAACCGGCACGGCTGTCACGGCATGCAACCTCCTCATGAATAATCCAGGTTAGGGACTGGCGAGATGATCAAAACCACAGTCCCCAGGGAGTCAACTCCCTGGGGACTGTGGTCTCTCTAACGACTGTCCCCCTGGCCGCTAAACCGTTTGGTCAAAATTCGCATAATTTCCCCTGGATTGGGGCTAGGTAGCGGGCGCGACCAATCGGCTACTTCCGCAAAGCCCAGCCGGTGCTGGGTAACCACATAGTTGTTCACCACCTCCAGGGAACCGATAGCAATCACCCGTAGAATGCTGGCCTCATCTGCAGGGGGCAGGGGCAACGGTGGGCGTTCAGATGACATCACAGAACTCCAAGAATACTAAACATCAGCAGTCAGCACCGGTGACTAACTGATGTTAGTATGCACGTTGAGCGGACTCAGGTCAAGTCGCGTCTAGTACTCTGAGGCATAAGTCGGCCCACCATTCCTGACGCCTGATACCCGAAGCCTGACACCCTCAGCAATGGTGGTCATATTTCTGTCAGGCAGTACTAGCCCTCGTCTATAGGAGCATCTGAGGGAGCTTCAAAGTTGGCTTGTTTAGCAATCAGCTCCAAGAACTTCGATGTACTGCGATCGGGGTCATAGACCCCATTCTCCCATTCACTGATGGTTTGACGGCGCACCCCCAACTGGTTGGCAAATTCCATTTGGGTCAGGCTCATGTGCTTACGCAGAGCTTTGATGGCGTCTTGATGCCAAACAATCTTGCCGTCTTTAAGTTGAATGTTGTACTGGGCCTGAACCTTGCCAAAGGTGACGGTTTCTTGGTCGAGATCAACAGACTTGACATGATAACTTGCCCCCACCCAGGCCCCTGACTGGAGAGCACCAGGGGTTTCACGGTTACTCCACCAATTTTTACGATCGCGGGCCGACTGGGGCAGCGATCGCCCTAGCATGGCCTCAATTGCGGCAAAGGTCAATGTCGTTTCCGCTTGGCCGCAATGTTGCAAATGGTCAAACAGTGGATAGTACTTGCTACCAGGTTTCATAGGGAGCCAGCCGTCACGGCGTCAAAGAGATGGACATCAGTTCCCTATGATGCCTGAAAACTGGCGAGATGTTACCAATTGACCCGATAGGTTTAAGGAGCTATTTCCGTGATTTG
>SLIY01000074.1 GCA_007135385.1 Leptolyngbyaceae cyanobacterium CSSed165cm_216 | reverse complement strand
CGATCTGGCCAGCTTGGACCATGCGCATCATGGCGCTATAGGCCCCTAACAGTAACTGTTGTCCCGTCTGTCCCCGGGCATAAAACGTACGCGATACCTGGGCCCCGCCAAAGGAACGGTTGTCTAGCAGGCCGCCGTACTCTCGGGCAAAGGGCACCCCCTGGGCCACGCAGTGATCAATGATGGCACTGCTGATTTCCGCCAGCCGATGCACATTAGCTTCGCGGGAGCGGTAGTCCCCCCCTTTGATGGTGTCGTAGAACAGCCGCCAAACACTGTCACCGTCGTTGGGGTAATTTTTGGTGGCGTTAATCCCCCCCTGGGCGGCAATGCTGTGGGCCCGCCGGGGAGAATCCTGGATGCAAAAACTTTTCACTCGATATCCCAACTCTGCCAGGGTGGCCGCCGCTGAAGCCCCAGCCAAACCAGTGCCCACCACCAGAATGGTGTGTCGTCCTTTGTTCTTGGGGCTAACTAACCGGCAGTGATCTTTAAAGTGGCTCCATTTTTGGTTGAGGGGACCAGGCGGCGTGCGAGGGTCGAACATAGGGAATAGGGAATGAGGGGACGTTGGGAAACTCCCAGAATCTGCCAGATTGTGGGTTTGCTATTTGGGGAGAGGGGGGCAGGGGGAACATCAGCCAGCTGTCATAGGCAGTTGTTATTACTAGACTAGAACAGAAAAAAAGCTGATCAAATCGGTCCTGGCGAGATTGTTAACAGATAATGAGATCGAAGCTGAGTTCTACCTCCCCTGTTCCCTGCCCCCTGTCACCCTAGCTTATGACTAAAGAAAACCTCTTCCTCTGTATGGGTTCCGCCTGTCACCAAATGGGTGTCTATGATGTGCTGCCCAAGCTCCAGGCGTTGATTAAAGATCATGGGTTAGCCGATACGATCGAGCTTAAGGGGTCTTTTTGCCTGGAAACCTGTAGCCAGGGCATTGTGATGAAATTTCAGGACCAGCGCTTTTCCAAAATTAGTCCTCAAAATGTAGACACTGTCTTTACTGAAGACATTCTGCCAGCGGTGCGAGCCGCCACTACCCATACCCCCTAGGATCTGTTCCCATGACTAATTCTGCGTCTCCCCACCAGGCTAGTAGTGTGAACCCCACCCGGGGGAATGAAGCTAGCGATCATCAGTACCTCTGGCAGTTGATCTGGGAGTATGATCCGAATGGGCTGATTGTGGTGGATGCTAACCTCTACATCAAGCTGGTAAATCCGGCCTTTTGTCGGATGTTTCAGGTGCGATCGCAAGATGTGATTGGCGAACCTGCATCCACTATCTTGGACGACACCAGTGATTTTCGTCGGGTTTGGGAAACAGGCAACGTGTTTCGGAGCAAACCCAGAGAATTTCCCAAATATGACCTATTGGTTAGCCAGGTTATCTTCCCCATTCCTGAGGAAGGGATCATCGCTTGCATCATGGCCGACTACACCCATCAATTGATAGAACGCCGGGAACTGATCGCGATCAAGGACGAAACCATCAAGAATGTGAACCACGTTGTCGATAACCAAATGAAAGTCGTCCAAGAAATTGCCGGACTGCTGGGTGAAACAACCGCCCAAACCAAAGTGAGTCTCCTGAAGATTGTGCAAATGCTGCAACATGAAGCAGTCGATACGGTGATACCGTCTGAGACAAAAGACAATGAGCCCTAGGTCACCTCACCCCTCTGATGGCTGTAGATAACTTCATCGATATCCATAGTGCTAGCCTCAACAAGCGGGGCGAGGAATTGTGTGGCGATAAGGTCAAATATTTAAAGACGGGCACTAAAACCACCGTGGTCCTCTCCGATGGGTTGGGTAGCGGTGTCAAAGCTAACATTTTGGCGACCCTGACCACCGAGATTTTAATCACCATGCTCAACGCGGATGTACCCCTAGAAGAGGTGCTGAAGACGGTGATTGCCACGCTGCCCATCTGTCAGGTGCGCAAAATTGCTTACTCAACCTTCACAATTTTGTGGGTCGATAGCCGCACCAACCAGTTCAAAGTGATTAACTTTGACAACCCACCGCCAGTGTTTTGCCACCAGGGTCGGGTTAACCCCTTAGCCATGCAGGTCCAGGAAATTCTGGGTCGCAAAATTCAATCGGCGGAAGGATGGCTAGAGCGAGGGGATTTTCTGGGGGCGATTAGTGATGGGGTGCTCTATGCCGGAATGGGCATGACCATGAATTTTGGCTGGGGGTGGGACAACATCGCCCAGTATGTGGAGGGAGTGCTGGTCGGCAAATCCCATACGGCCCGCACCATTGTCAGAGACGTGATCGACCATACCTTTGAGTTATACCAGGGGGTGGTGGGGGACGATGCCACCTTTGTGGGCCTTTACATCCGTCAACGTCATCCCCTGATGATTTTTACTGGCCCCCCCTTAGCGGAAGCCCAGGATGAACAGTATGTGAATCAACTGCTGGATTTTGAAGGGCGCAAGGTGGTTTGTGGCGGTACTACCGGCAATATCGTCGCCAGCTACTTGGGGGAAATCGTAGAGATGGACTTGTCTACCATGCGCCCCGACTTGCCCCCCATTGGCATGTTGAGTTGCGTCGATCTGGTTACAGAGGGCATTCTTACCCTTTCTAAAGCCACGGAATACATTCGCCACTGCCACTGTGATCTAGGGCGTCTACGGTTTGACAACAACGGGGCCTATCTGTTGGCCCGAGAAATTTTGCAGGCGGATGCCATTCACTTTTTAGTGGGCCAAAGCATTAACGAGTTTTACCAAAACCCGCTGCTGCCCAAGAACATCTCCATCCGTCGGAGTTTGATTGAGGAGCTAGTGGCGGTGTTACGCCACTTTCAAAAAGAGGTCACAGTGGATTATTGCTAATGGAACCACCCCTGGCCGTCAATTGCCCCATCGACGATATTTTAGGCAGCCTCTGGGCCTATGGGCAGCGCTATGGACTGCCCGAACGCCCCGCCCAGCGGCAAGGGTTGGTGGCTACCCTATGCCAACTGCGGGCCAGAGCCATGTCTGTGACGGTCTCTACCCATCAGTTGGAGCCATGGACTCAGCAGGTCTTAGCCCAGTTTGAGTCTATAGCAGTAGGGGAGACCGTGGTTGACGCGGCCCAGGATCGTCTGGCCCAGCGGGCCTACCAGTGGCAAACGGCCCTAGAGCAGCAGGTTAGGCATACCCTGGATGCCTATGTCCAACGCTACGCCCCAGACCTGACGGTGGAGATGATCCAGGATGTGGTTGTAGCGGCCATTCCGCTGCTCGACTACGGCATGATTACCAGGGCAGAGGTATATGGGATGGTGGATCAAATGGCTGAAACCTTTGACGTGCAAACGTCCCTGCGATCGACCCATAACCCTGTGTACGTTGAACTCGCGGCAACTTTAGCGACGGTACTGCGTCAAACCCCCCTAGAGCAGGCCGTGAAGCAAACGGTCACCGCCTATGTGTCCACGGTTATCCCCAAGATCACCCAGATTGGTGAGGATCTGATCGCTAACGCCCTCAGCGCCATGCTCAAAAACCAGGTGACCTTTGGCATTGATGTCAATTTGAGCCTGATCGATCGTCAATTGTTGATTCAGCAGGTGAGCTTTAAGCTCAATACGATGGAGCAGTCGCCGATTCCAGCCAAATCAGCCGAGCAGATGGCCGCCGAGTTGCATCAGGCGGTGGCAGACTTGATTGGCGATCGCGATCAGTCCCAGGACTTGACTAACCCATCAGCGGGCCTGATGAGTGAGGATGGTCTATCTATCTCCAGTGCTTGGACCTCAACCCGTGCGCAGGTCAGTCCAGAACCAGCTTCGCCGGAACCAGGCACCCCCGATATCGCTATTACAGAACTTCCTCCTGCTCAGCCTTAAGGGTACGGAGAGCCTGCCAAAAATCCTCGTAGTGAAGCCAACCCACATAGCCGGAATACAGTAATGCCGCTTCGGCATCGACCACAAACACATGGTCGATGCCTAAAGGGTGCCGCCACACATATAGGCTAGTGCCGTCGTCTAGGGTTAAGAATCGCTGGGCTCGGTCAAAATCTCGCAAATGGGCATCGGTCATCCCAGGGATTTGCCTTAGCCGCTCTACCAGAGGATGCTGCATCAGCGGCGGGCTGAGGACCTGTCCATCCCAAAACTGGTGGACGTAATCGACTATAGCCGGATGATGCCGCATCTCCGCATGACTGAGGCCTTCTAGACAGATAAATTGGGCATTGGGCACCTTAGTACTTTCCACGGTGATGGTGCCATCGCTGCCCCCATCGGTATTACCCGCCAGCACCAGGGTGTTGATCGCTGCCGCGATCGCCATGGCCAGAGGGCGGCGATCGCGACCTAAGTCAGCTGCAATCCCTAGACCCACTTGTAGGGGATCGATAATACGCCCCAAATCGGCCCCGCCAACGGGTGAGGCCACCAGCACCAAAGCCTGCACCCTAGGCCACCACTCGGGATGACGAGTTAGCACTTCCAGCCAGATCAGCCCGCCCATGGAATGGCCAATGATCCGGAGGGGTACGGTGGGCTGCTGCTCGATCGCCGCCATGGCAATTTGATCTACCTCCTCAATTAGCGGTGCCATGCGCAGCCAGGTCATGGCGTAGTTCAGACTGGGAGCCACAATTTCAGTGGCTTCAGTGGCCAATTCCTGGGCTAGGGCCAGCATCCATCGGTTGTTATCAGCCCAGCCATGTTGGGCAAACAGAATAAAGTCAGGGGTCATACCTGGGGTCCAGCGATAGAGATAGGAGAATGCTTTGCCTAAGGCAGCCGTTTGCGCAAATCAAGGGCAGCCGCTAAGAGAGACACTCCACTAAACACTAAGCTGACGCCCACATAAAATCCAATCACCCAGAAGGCCGTCATGGGCCACTGGTTAATAGTGAAAATCCCCAGAATTAGAGTAATCACACCGTTCAGCACCACCAGCCACGACAGGGCCCGTCCCGCCCGATGGACAAAGGCCATGGCGATAGTAAAGATTCCCTCTACCGTGAACAGCCAACCCAACACCAGGGTCAGGGCAGCTGTGGCCAGCAGGGGATTCAGCACAATGTACAGGCCAGCGATCGCGTATAGGGCTCCGACTAATAAATTCAGCCAAAACCCTCTGACCGGTTTGGCCTTAAACGCCTCAGTCAGTTGCAGCCCACCGCCAACCAAGACAATCCGCCCAATCATCGAGGTGACTACCGCCGAGGCCAGGGTGGGCATAAGAATAGCCAATCCCCCCAACACAATCAGCCCACTACTAAGGGCGATCACCCAGGTGGTAGATTCAGCCGCAGACGTGATCTCGTCACTAGATTGGTTGTCATCAGGAGCCATTCCTCATCCCTCGTTGCGGCGAACCGGCTGGTACAGCACCCCGGTTTCTGACCTAGCGAGCCCAGTGAATGGTGCGTTGCTCGATCAGGGCAAAACAGCCATAAAGCAAAATCCCCATAGCGGCCAGGGCTAAGATGGCCACAAAGGCTAAGGGAACATTAAAGCTAGAGCTAGCGGTAACAATCACATAGCCAATCCCCCGGTTAGAGGCCACAGTTTCAGAAATCACCGAACCAATAAAGGCTTGGGAAATCGCCACTTTCAATGAGGCAAACAGGTAGGGTAAGGAATGGGGAAAGCCGACTTTCTGAAAAACCTCCCAGGGGGAGGCTCCCAGGGAGCGCAGCACATCTTGCATTTCTGGTTCAACCGTGGCTAACCCTGCTGCCACATTCACCACAATCGGGAAGAACGCTAGGGTGAAGGCGGTAATCACTGCGGGGACGGCCCCAATGCCAAACCAGATGGCCAGCAACGGCACCAGAGCCACCTTAGGAATCGTATTGAACCCGACCAGCAACGGGTACAACACCACATAGGCCAAGCGGGAATAGCCGATTAAAAATCCCAAAAACACCCCCAGCAGCAACCCCATCAAAAACCCAATCATGGTGGTGGTGAGGGTATGGATGCTATTGCGCCACACAGTGGTACTGTAGGCTTGGGCAGCGGCCCACACATCGGTAGGGGCAGGCAAAATAAACGTTGGCACTTGCATCAAGCGGCTGGCGGCTTCCCAGGCTATCAGCAGGACGACTAGGGCGATTGTAGGCAGCACGTAAGCCGCCAGCCGAGTTTTCAGAAACTTATTAAAATTCATGGCTTCAGCCGTCACAGGGAAAATTGGCGGAGATTAGCGACGATCGCACCCCAGGCCCTTGGAGAATTGCCCCAGGTTTCCGGGTATTGGTAGTGCAGGTTACTAATTTCTCGGTATACAGCCACTATATGTAGAGGACGATTTAAATTTGGTCAAATTGGTAACGGAGTGTCCCCCATTATGATGTCGATTCGTTCCTTAGCGGGTTCTTTGCTGTTAGCGGCGACCCTCGGTTTAGTGGCCTGTGGCGAAGCCACGGATGTGACGACCACTGAGCCTACCGCCAGCGAAGATACAGAAACCGCCGCCGAAACCGCTGAGCTAACTCCAGTCAAGTTTACGTTGTCTTGGTTGTTTCAGGGGGTCGATGCCCCTCTGGCAATCGCCCTCGAAAATGGCTACTTCGCTGAAGAAGGGCTAGATGTTACCTTTGAGCGGGGCTTTGGATCTGCCGACTCAATTACCAAAGTGGCCGCTGGCCAGTACGACATTGGCGAAGGGGACATGTACTCGATGATTGAGTTCAACGAACAGAACCCCGACGAACAACTGGTGGCGGTAGCTATTAAGTTCAACCGCTCCCCCTTCACCATTGTCACCAAGGCCGAGTCGGGCATTGACACCCCCGCCGACCTGGAAGGCGCTAACCTGGCCGCTCCGGCTGGGGATGGCCCCCGGCGGCTATGGCCAGTGCTGGCCCAAGAGGTGGGAGCCGATCCTGATAGTGTGGAATGGACTAACGTCGAGCCTCAACTGCGGGAAAGCTTACTGGCTCAGGGTAACGCCGATGGCATTTCCTGTTTTTCCATCTCCTGCCTGCCAGTGCTGCACCAAAAGCTAGGTCTGCCCCCCGAAGATTTGAATGTATTTTATTACAACGATTATGGCCTCGATCTTTACGGCAACGCCTTGATTGTGCGTAAGGACTTCCTAGAGGAGAACCTGGAGGTGGTGCAAGGGTTTGTAGCAGCCTACCTGCGAGGACTGAAAGTAGCCCTAGAGGATCCTGATGCGGCCCTAGCAGTGGTCACCGAATTGGCCGATGACGAGCTGTTTGATGTGGCGATCGAGTCAGAGCGCATGTCCATTGCCATGGATCGGCTTTACCTGGGCCCTGAGGTTGACAGCCTTGGCATTGGCGGCGTTGATCCCGATCGCCTGTCCGTGACGATTGCCCAGGTGGTTGAAGGGTTTGGGCTGACCACCACCCCTGACGCCAGTGATGTGTTTGACGATAGCGCCCTCCCTCCCCAAGAGGAACGGATGCTATAGCCAAGGCGTTACCAGATAGACACGGGTAGGTTGGAACCGGGAGACACTTCCTGATAGCGTCGTTCTGACCTACTCCTTCGTTTTTATGGACGCTATCCACCTAACGGGTATTCGGGCCTACGGTTATACCGGGGCCCTGCCTGAAGAAACAGTTCTCGGCCAGTGGTTTGAAGCAGACATCACCCTCTATCTCGATCTGACGATCGCCACTCAGAGCGATCGCCTCAGGGATACCCACGACTATCGCCTGGTGATTACCCAGACCCAGCAAATTATTCGTCAGCAAACGTTTACCTTGATTGAACGTCTAGCGGGGGCGATCGCCGCTGCGGCTTTAGCCAGTGACCCTAGACTTCACCGGGTGAGGGTAAAGCTGACTAAACTCCACCCCCCCATCCCTGATTTTGGTGGCCAGGTGGCGGTAGAAATTAGCCGCGATCGCCGGGACCAATAGCACAAAAAGTAGACCTTAACGCTGAGCCATTGGGGAGAGGATCAGGTGCTGGGTATCGGGGGTTGGGGGGCAGGGGCAGCTGACCGACTCAGTTGCTCGTTAAATCAGTTTTTCGTTAAAAACTAAGAAATCCTGACGGTTCCTTATCTTCTTCTGAGAAGATTTAGGTAGATTTAACCTTAAGTACTTTGCGGCACAACTCGGCCAACCAGTTCTGATACCTGACCCCTGTTACCTAATACCCTCAGGTACTGACACTCTCAGTACCTGACACTCTCAGTAAAGGTGGTCGCATTCCAGCCAGCCAGTACTAGGCCATCATAAGGAACCCAAATAGGATGCTGAATCAGCCTCATCGCCCTGGGTCCCAACCTCTGGGCATTCCCCAAGATATTGACCCGTTCTCCCTCCAGATGGAAGGGGCCGATGGGGCTATGGCTCTGCCAGAGGTCATGCCTCCAGCCCCTAAGGGCAACCAGACCTGGCGGTGGCTATTAATTTCGTTAATTAGCTGCGGGCTCACGACTGGGGCAGCCGTTGGGGCGTTTGTCTGGTTGGTTAATCTGCCCCCGGTGGCTAACTGCGACAATACCGCGTCCATCACCAGCGATCGGGCGGAGCTCTACTGTGCTCAAATCGCGGCTGAGTCGGGCCAGTTAGACGATGTTCTGGCTAGCTTAGACCTGATCGCCGCCTGGGAAACTGGTCATCCCTTGTACTATGAAGTGCAGCCCCTGGTTGATCAGTGGTCTCGGGTCGCACTCCAGGCGGCCAATCAACAGTTACAAGCGGGCCAACTCGAGGATGCTAGAGCGCTGGTTGGGCATATTCCGGCCCATAGCACTGTCTATGATCAAGCCCAGGCGGTGCTGGATAGCTGGAATGCTGAATGGGAAACCGGCGAGGCGATTGTGGCAACCGCCCAGGAGGCTTTACAGGTTAAAGACTGGGGCAAAGCATCCCAACAGGTGCAGGCCCTGTCAGATCTGCGTAATCCCTACTGGCGAGGGGAGCAGGTGCAGACCCTGTCACGACAAATTCGTCAGGAGCGCCAAGCTCAGACGCTGCTCGATCAAGCGATTGCCCAGGCCGCTCCGGGAGGTGCCGATCGCCTGGGGGGAGCCCTGCGCACGGCTAGTCAAATCGATCAGGCCACCTATGCCTGGACCCACGCCCAGCCCTATCTAAACCGCTGGAGCGACCTATTGCTTACCCTGGCTCTGGATAAGTGGTATGGGGCTGATCTGGCCACCGCCACCCAACTGGGGCGTCAGGCAGCGCTCAACCCCCAGCGGGCCAAGGTGGCCCAAGAAATGATTTGGCTGAGTGAGTCACGGCAACAGGCCCAGACCAGCTTGAGCACCTGGCGGGGTGCTCCCGACCAACTGATCAAGCTCTATCAGGCGATGATGGTGGCGAATCAGATCCCAGCGGATAGCCCGTACTACGGTCAGGCTAAATCCAATGTGGACACCTGGCAAACCTACCTGGGGGATCTGGCTCAGCTACAACTGGCTCAGGCCATCGGCCAGGTTAGGACTCTGGACACCGTCAAGCTCGCCATCACCCAGGCCCAAAAAGTCCCCATCGGCCATCCCCGCCGGGTTGAGGCCCAGACGATGATTGCCCATTGGCGTCAAGAAATGGAGCGCATCGAAGATCGACCCTACCTGGTCAAAGCCCACCAGCTAGCCCAAGCAGAAACCATTGGTGGGCTGCAGGCGGCTATTCAATCGGCCAACGGAGTTGCTCTCCACCGGGCCTTGCGGGGAGAGGCCCAAAGCTGGATTTACGTTTGGACCAACAAAATTCAGGCGATTGAAGATCGGCCTACCCTGAATCAGGCGAAGGCCATGGCCGATCGCGGCGAACTCACCCAGGCGATCGCCACCGCCTCTACCGTCGCCTCAGGGCGTGCCCTTTACAGTGAAGCTCAAGCGGCCATAGCCGGTTGGCAGCAGCAGATTTTTGCCCAGGAACAGGCTCGCCAGCGGGCTCTGCAGCGGGCGGCCCAGACCCCGGAGCCAACTACGTCAGAGACCCCAGATGATGCCCTCGAGGCTCAAGAGAGGTTGGCTGCTGAGCTCGAAACGGACGCGGTGCCGCTACCCAACCAGGCCCCTACCATACCCAGTGCCGGCCCCAGAACCACCCCCAGGGGTCGGTCCACCCCGCCCCTGCCTAGGCGGATCGAGACGGTACCCGGGCCAGCCCCGAAGCCGGCGGCTCCAGCCCCCAGTCCAACGGTGGTCACCCCGCCAGCCCCCCTAACGCCACCCGCGGCAGAGACCCCGTCGGCTCCAGCGCCAGTGCCGATCGCGCCCCCCCCTCCCAGCCTCTCAGCCCCCACCATTCCAGCTCCGGCACCGATTGACGTTGCCCCACCCACCTTAGATCAGGGTCAGCCCCCAGATGGGGATGAGCCTCAGGCAGGACTCAGCAGGCGATCGCCCCTGGCTGTAGTGCCGCCCCAGCCCGAGCATCCTGCTCGCCCCAGCCTAACGAAATCCGCCGCCAATCATGCCCCTAGCCACACTGACATCCTGTACACGGGTGCCCTATATGTCGGGTATTAGCACCACTGACCCAGGGCCGGCCTAACAATCGGTAGCAGTGCTATACAATGGGAGGCTGCGATTGTTTTGCGCTCTTTTCGCCCTATGGCTCTACTGCAAAATCTTCCTCCTGTGCCCAATACCCTCCGGGGTCGCACCGTTGGCCGCAGCTTTCAGGCCGTGGTATTTATGCTGCTGGTGACAGGGGTGTTATTCGGGGCGTTTGGGCTGCGCCTATTTCAGCTACAAGTGGTGCAGGGCGATCGCAATCGCCAGTTAGCCGACAGCAATCGGATTCGGCTGGTACCTGAGCGACCGGCTCGGGGCACCATTTTTGACCGCAACGGCAAGATTTTAGCCGGTAGCCGCTTATCCCATGCGGTATCTATCTGGCCCATTGCCCTGCCTCGGTCTGATTGGCCACGGGTGATTGATCGACTCTCAACGGTGCTCAAGATTCCGGCGGCAGAAATTCAGCAGCGGCTAGACCGGGCGGGCTATGAATCTATCGAGGCCATTACCATTGCCCGGGGCATTAGTCCGGCCCAGGCCACGGCGCTAGCGG
>SLIY01000131.1 GCA_007135385.1 Leptolyngbyaceae cyanobacterium CSSed165cm_216 | reverse complement strand
GATTGTCTCCTGCTTTACCACTGGCGGCGGTAACGATGCTCCACATACCGCTTGATCTGGCGACTCATCCGGCGAATGCCCTCCTTTTCATCCTTGCGAATGAATGGCAAAAACACCCGAGACAGCACCCCCGATAGCCGCTCTTGGTGGATGTACTTGGTACGGTTGGGGCCCACATCTTCTAGCTCAAACACATGTTCGCTCTTGAAGCCTGGCACCTTTGATATCCAACGCAGGCAACGGTTAGGCTGTACCACCAGCACCCGAGGTTGAAACTCCGTTTCATCTTCCCCCTCAACCCGACGCAACGCCAAAAAAAGGTCCCCTCCTTGGCGAATCGGCAAGTTGGGGTCGCAGTCATACAAAAAGGTGTTCCAGTGATGCCACTCTTCCTTGCGCACAAGGGCATCCCACACGGCAAAGCGGGGCGCGTTAATGGTGATCTCGCTATAGAGGTTAGGCATAGGGGCAATAGGATGACTGGCGCTTAGAACAGTACGCCAGTAACAGACGTTACGTATATTTTCCCACAGACTTAGGATGTCTTGGGCAGGCGGGACAGCATTTCCTGGCGGGTGGCCTAACGCCTAGGGGGGTGCTATAGTTCGTCGTCGATACTCTGATTGCGAAAGGTTTCTGCATGGCAAAGCTCACCCCCAATTCTAGTTACAGTCTTAGTTTGCGGCTGAAAATCCCCAACAAAGCCGGGATGTTGGCCCAAGTCACCCAAGCGATTGCCGAGGCTGGCGGCAATCTGGGGGATATTTTTTTGGTCAGCCGTAACCGCTACAACATGGTGCGGGTGTTGCATGTGGACGCCTTTAGTGAAGATCATGTGGAAGACATTGTGAGTGCGGTGAAGGGGGTGACTGAAATTGAAATTCTGGAGATCTGCGATCGCACCTTTCAAATTCATGAAGGGGGAAAGATCAGCGTTGAAAGCAAGCTAGAACTCACTAACCAGGACGACCTGGCGATGGCCTACACGCCAGGGGTAGGTAGGGTTTGCATGGAAATTGTTGAACATCCCGATCGGGTGTTTGATCTAACGATTAAAGGCAACACCGTCGCCATTGTCACCGATGGCAGCGCGGTGTTGGGGCTAGGCAACTTGGGGCCAGCCGCCGCCCTGCCAGTGATGGAAGGCAAGGCCCTGCTATTTAAGAAATTTGCCGGCCTCGATGCCTTTCCCATTTGTCTGGAGACCCAAAGTACTGATGAGATTGTCGCCGCGGTCAAACACTTGTCCCCAGTCTTTGGTGGGGTCAACCTAGAGGACATCAGCGCTCCCCGCTGTTTTGACATCGAAGCGCGCCTGCGCCAGGAACTGGATATCCCCGTCTTTCACGATGACCAGCACGGCACGGCGATTGTCACCCTGGCGGCGTTGATTAATGCTCTGAAGCTGGTGAACAAGTCCCTCACCCAAGTGAAGGTGGTGATTAACGGCGCCGGGGCGGCGGGGGTGGCCATTGCCAAGCTGCTGCAAAAAGCCGGGGCCAGCGCCATAGTGTTGTGCGATTCTAAGGGCATTCTCTCCCACAGTCGGGATGATCTGAACCTGCAGAAGCAAGCCTTTGCGGTGGCTGAGGTGGGGACGCTGGCGGACGCCATGGTGGGGGCCGATGTGTTTTTAGGGGTAAGTGCCCCCGGGGTGGTGTCGGTGGACATGGTGGAATCCATGGCGGTAGAGCCGATTGTGTTTGCCATGGCCAACCCGATCCCCGAAATTCAGCCGGAACTGGTGTCCAGTAAGGTGGCGGTGATGGCCACAGGGCGGAGTGACTACCCCAACCAAATCAACAACGTGCTGGCCTTTCCAGGGGTGCTGCGGGGGGCCTTAGACTGCCGTGCCCAAGAGATTACGCCGTCTATGTACCTGGAGGCTGCCTATGCGATCGCCGCCCTGGTTAGCCTACAAGACCTCAACCGGGAGCACATCATCCCGTCGGTGTTTGACGAGCGCGTGTCTGCGGCGGTGGCCTCAGCGGTTAAACATGCCGCCCGGGTGGATGGGGTAGCCCGCCGGTAGGGACGGGGGACGTATTAGAGTAGGAAGGTAAATTCTCGTTTTGCTTGGCCCTATGGCGTCCCCTTCCTCCCCATCTTTTGCTGCCGCTGTGCCGGTGGACCGCATCTGTTATAACGATCAGGGGCTGGTGCCAGCCATCGTCCAAGACTACCTGGATGGCACCGTGTTGATGATGGCCTGGATGAACCCAGCCTCCCTGCAAAAAACCCTGGAGACCGGTGAAACCTGGTTTTGGAGTCGATCCCGTCAGGAATTCTGGCATAAAGGGGCCACCTCAGGACATACCCAGAAAATCCAGGCGATCCGCTACGACTGCGACAGTGATGCCCTGTTAGTTACCGTCGAGCAAATCGGTGACATTGCCTGTCATACGGGGGAGCGCAGCTGTTTTCACCAGGTGGACGACCACAAAGTCCCACCCCCTGCCGATACCCTATCTCAGGTGTACAGGGTGATTTGCGATCGCCAAGCCCACCCCGACCCAGCCTCCTATACCTGCACATTGCTGGACGGTGGCGACAACAAAATCCTCAAAAAAATTGGCGAAGAAGCCGCTGAAGTGGTGATGGCCTGTAAGGACGATGATGCCGATGCGATCGCCTCAGAAGTGGCTGACCTGATGTATCACACCCTAGTGGCCCTAGCCCACCACAGGGTGGATATCAAAGCGGTGTACCGCAAACTGCAAGGGCGACGGCGGTGAAAGTAGGTGAACGACAAGTTACCCCTCCTTCGACAAGCTCAGGACACCGTCTGGGGTCGCGGCGCGTTCTGCCTTCTGCCTTTCCGTACTAGGCCAGCGGCAGCTTAGCTGGCATGCCTGGCAGGCGAGGATACGACTCTGGGGTCGGTTCCACTTTCAAAATGTCAACATTATGCCGCACCCCACCACTTAAGGGGGTCGTCATGGCGCGTACCGTCGACAGCTTGCCTCCTAAACGGGGCAGGATCGCCGTTAAGCTGGCCTCGTCGTCCGGGGTCCACTGCCCCCGATACAAAATCGCCTGTCCACCCCGCTTCAGCAAGGGTAGGGCGTACTCGGCACAGGTATTGACCCCGCCCACGGCTCGGATAACGGCCAGGTCATAGGCCTCGCGATGGCTCAGTTGGTGGCCCAGATGCTCCGCCCGGTCGGCTAACAGCCCGACGTTGGCTATCCCCAAAGATTGCACCATGGCATCAATGGCGGCAATTTTTTTGCGGGTCGCATCGATCAGGGTGACTCGCCAGTGAGGAAACACTAGGGCTAAGGGCAGCCCTGGGAAGCCACCACCGGTACCAATGTCGATCACCTTCAGGGGACCAACCTCATCCGCGGCGGTGACCAGCCAGGGGGCTACCCCTTGCAGCGAATCCCATAGGTGCTTTTCCCAAAAGTCGTCAGGGGTGGTCAGGCGAGTTAAGTTGACCTGCTGATTGGCCACCAGCAACGCCTGGTAGAGTTGGCCAAACGCCGCCTCTTGGTGTGGGCTGGGCTGCCAGTGCAACGTGCTTCGCCATAGATTGTCATAGTTGGGCCACAGATCTGCCATCCTTCTACACCCCGGCCTCGGCCATCGGCGTACTCGCCATTGGCGTTAAAATACCGTGGTTGAGCTGCCAACTACGATCGGCCAACATCGCCAGCTCATCCGCATCGTGGGAAACTACCAGCAGGGTCCACCGCTGTTTCAGTTGCTTCAGCAGGCTAATAATCTGTTGGCGCATCGACCAATCCAGACCAGCGGTGGGTTCATCTAGCAGCAGCACATAGGGCTTACGAATTAATTGTACCGCCAGGGCCAGGCGGCGCTGTTGTCCACCGCTGAGGGAATGGGGCGCGCTGCTGAGGGACAACGTGTCTAGCCCAACGGCCTTCAGAGCTTGGTCAATCTGTTCTTTTTTGAGGTCGGGATGACCCAGCCTCAGCTCTTCTAGAATGGTGCGGCCACAAAAATGGCGTTCTGGAAACTGAAAGACCAACCCCGCCAATTGCCGTAGAGATTCTGGATCCAAATCCTGCTCTCGCCATTGAATGCTCCCCTCGGTGGGCTTGGCAAGCCCTGCCATCAACTCTAGCAAGGTACTTTTGCCAGAACCACTGGGGCCGTAAATCAGGCCCAACTGCTGAGCTCCTAGCTCTAGGCCAATATGGTTCAAGATCGCCACTGAGCTAGCCGGGGGATGATACGTGAGTTGGCGAAGATAGAGCATGTCATCCTTAATTGCTGAAACAAGCCTAGAACATCCTGTTCTTTCCAGTGTGCCCTACTTAAGACCCGGCGTCAGAGGGGTACCTGCTCAAGGGACAATGTGTAATCTGGAACAGTCTGTCTGGGTCGTAACCGGTTCCGTTGGCCACAATAGAGTCAGACTAACTCAATATTTTTCTGTGCTCTACCCCATACCTCCGTCTTAGGTCCTCATTTAAAGCGTTCTAGTGAAGTGTTTTATGGTTTCTCAATCCCAATGGTCTAGCCGCCCCATCTCGGCCAGGCGGCCTCCGTGGCGGGCACTGGTAGCGGGTGCCCTAGCCCCTATCGTGTTAGGGGTCTCGGCGCTTCCTTCCCTGGCAGGGGATCCCTTCCGTCCGAATAATCCCCACAATATTGGCGATGCCTCTGAGGCCGTCTTTAATGCCCTATTTTTTGAGGGCAACTACGAGCAGGCCCAGGTGCTGGTGCGCCAAGCGATCGCCCAAGAACCTGAAGAACCGATGAATTATGCGATCGCCGCTGCCCTGAGTTACCTCAATCGCGACCTCAGTCAGCTGTCTCGCCAAGCCCAGCGTACCCAAGAGGCCGCCACCGCCCTCAAAGACTCGGATCCATTACGGGGGCATTTGTACACGGCGGTAGGCTTGTTTTTAGAGGGGGCCCACGTGCTGCAAACCCAGGGCATTGCCCGGGGTACTCCCACAGCCCTACGCACCCTGCAGCGGGTCTTTCGGGAACTGGATGCCGCCGAAGAAATCGCCCCCGACGATCCGGAACTCAGCCTCCTGAAAGGGTTTATGGATCTGCTGCTGGCCGTGAACTTGCCCTTTGCTAATCCGGATCAGGCGATCGCCCGACTCCAGAATGGCAATCCAGCTTTTTTAGTCCACCGAGGAGTTGCCATTGGTTTGCGGGATCTCGGCCGCTATAACGAAGCCCTCACAGAAGTGAATCAAGCCTTAGCCTTGGCCCCCAACAACCCTGACTTGCTATACCTCAAGGCTCAAATTCTGTTCCTCAACCAGCAGCGGGCTGATAGCTTGCCCCTGTATGAGGAAGCCTTGGCCTATGCCGAACAGTTACCGGCTTCAACGGTGCGCCAAATTAAGTTTGAAGCCTGTCAAGCTGAAGGGTTTGACGGCCCCACCTGTGCCGAACGCTCAGGCCTTAATGAAGGGTAGGACCCCAGCAGGCATTACCCTAGATATAGATAACCCCAAACCCAGATGTGGGAGACGATCCTTCATCTAGGTTTGGGTCTGGCTAGGCCAGGGGACAATTGACTTAGGAGCTTTCCGAGGAAAAATATCCCCGCTGCAAGTCAGCGACCGTAGCTACCGTAGGGTGGGCATTGCCAGCCCTGTCAAGGTGAGGCCAGATTTAGGAGTCGATCCCTTGAATTGGCCGCTGAGCCTTGGACTTCTAGTCCTAGGCTCAAAGCCGAAATCCTCTAAGAGGATTGGGAGCCGAGTTACCCAGTCTGCTTTAGCAGACTTTTGCGATGAGCCAGGGAGTTCACTCCCTGGTGGTTGTGGCCGGAGTCCCTGAGCCTATAGGCTCAGGGAATGCACCCTACGGTACCCTAATTTCTAGCGTGACGCTGCACTAGCAAGCTAGCCTTAACCATAATCTCCAAGGGCTGAATGTATGCAGGTTGAGTTTCGTGAGTGTGATTTTTTTAACCTCTGGCTTTGGTTGAAATTTGAAACGGTTCCCTCGAATTTAGAGCAGCAGTACATTGACGAGGTGTTCTCGTCCTGGTTCTTTATCGGCAAACTGGGGGGCTTTAATGCCGAAAACTTGCAGGTTCAAGATACAGGCCTCGATATTAGCTATCTGCCTTACGATCAAGATCAACTGAGCGACAGTATGCTCTCAGTCATGCACAACATTGGCGAAGTCGAGTACCAGGGGGTATGGGCCCGCTGCTGGGTTGACTTGGGCACCAGCGATGCCCTGGCCCTGGATGTGCTAGTCAACGCCCTAGAGCAATTCAGCCGTGAATATGTGGTGATTGAAACCTGCTTCGTGGGCGGGGAAAACCCTGACTGGCCGATTCCAGGCAGTGGCCAACCGGAGTTTGTGGGAGAAGAGCTTTAAGGGGTATGGGTACCCACAGGGGAATGGGTACCCACTGAAGTCGGGAAATCCGATTTAGGACAACTTTCTGCTTTAAGTTGGTATCCAGAGGTATTAACTGGCTAATGTTTAACGGAACATACTGCTAACCGAGCTTTCTTCATGAATGCGCCAGATCGCTTCCCCGAGCAGATTAGCCATGGACAGCACTGTCAACTGCTTAAACTGACGGGCGGCAGTCATCGGGATCGTGTTCGTCACAATCACTTCTTCAAACAGCCCCGCGGAAAGTCTTTCCACCGCTGGGGGCGAAAAGACGGGGTGGGTAGCGCAAGCATAGACTTGCCGAGCTCCTTCCTGCTTCAGCAGGCGCGCCCCTTCACAAATGGTGCCTGCGGTGTCAATCATGTCATCTACCAGCACAGCGGTCTTACCCTGCACATCCCCAATCACGTTCATCACCTCAGCGACGTTGTGGGCCTGTCGCCGCTTATCGATAATCGCCAGGGGGGCATCATTTAGCTTCTTGGCAAAGGCCCGAGCCCGGGCCACCCCACCTACATCGGGGGAAACCACCACCAGATCTTCTAAGTTTTTGCTAGCGATATAATTGATTAATACGGGGCTACCGTAGACATGATCGCAGGGAATATCAAAATAGCCTTGAATCTGGGCCGAATGCAGGTCAATGGCGAGCACCCGACTGGCACCAGCTTTGGCCATCAGGTTGGCCACTAACTTGGCCGTAATCGACTCTCGACCAGCGGTTTTGCGGTCAGCCCGGGCATAGCCATAGTAAGGCAACACGGCGGTAATTTGTCGGGCGGAAGCCCGACGGCAGGCATCAACCATAATTAGCAGTTCCATCAGGTGATCATTCACCGGATGGCAAGTCGGCTGAATTAAATAGACATCACAGCCTCGAATGGATTCTTGAATTTGAATATACAGTTCGCCATCGGCGAAGCGCTTCCGCACCATCGGGCCTAAGTCCAGTCCCAGGTAACGGGCAACTTCCCGGGCTAAATCGACATTAGCCGAGCCAGAAAAAAGCTTCAGGCGACTGTTATCCCCAAAGCTGGGCAAGGATGGAGTCTGAATCGGTAGGGTGGCAGAGCGAATCACAGCAGGCCCTCTGAGCATGTTCACCTAGGAAATCCTAGCACTCTCGTTTCAAAACCTTCAGAGCATTTATTCTTAAATAAGCTTTATCTGTTGAAGATTCAAAAAAGTTTAGATCTGGATTTCCACTGATCCACTGGTAGTAGTCAGCAGTTCACTTTCTTGAAGCCGCTGCCAGGCCTGCCAAAGGTTGAACCGCTGCAGGGCTGCCACAGCCTGCAAAGCCTTCAATTCGGGTCGGGTCGGATCGATCACAGCCGCCGCATCGAGGGCGACACTGGCTTGTCCCGGTTGCCAGCGGTAGAGGTGGACAAAGGCTAGGTACAGCCAGTGGAAAATGTTGTTGGGTTCAACCCTAGTGATCTCCTGTAGGGTGGCGATCGCCCCTAGAGCATCCTGTTGTAGCACCTGAGCCATCACTTTGGTATATAGCCATGGCATCTGGTCGGGCTGTTGGGTCAACCGATGGGTCATCGCCACCTCGGCTTGGGATAAGTAATCTTGCCGGGGATCATATTGGTTAATCCGCCCCACTGTGGTGAAGATCGGGTCCAAATCCCCAGTGGCCAACCCCTGGCTGAGTTGGTGTAAGGTGCCAACCAAATCAGGGGCTAGGGAGGGCTGTGGCGGCTCTGTGGCGGCAGTAATGTCCAAACTTGTGGTTGGGATAATCAACGGATAGCTGTCACCCGTGCGCCGATCTAAGAACTCGGCTGTTAGGCGATAGGTGCCGGTTGGCAGGGTGGCCGGCAGCACCAGGCCCAAACGCTCGGTGATGGTGAAGGGGGCTTGATCGTCCTGGATGCTCGGGGCCGACAGCAGTTGTCCTAAGCCGATGCCATGGTCATGGATAAAGGCCGTTGGGGCGCCATCAGGTTGGTCTGGCGATCGCCAACTCAGCAGCAATATCCCATGGCGTAATGACTCCCATGGCCCCACGATTTCATAGGTGACTGGCACTGTTTGCCCAGTGGCAGCGCTATTGGGTAGGGTCACGGCTGCGATTGCCGCCACCGCCTCAGAGTCAGGGCTGGGGGTGACGGTAACAGGGGGTTGGCGACGGTGATGTAGCGACAAGACCGACTGGTCCGGCAAGTCCCACGTCTGCACCACGGTAAAGGCTGGATCTTGCTCTACCTGCTCTGAAAGGGCCAGTTTAGGGTCGCTGGTAGGACCCTGATCGCCGGTTTTGGTCAGCATCCAGGTGAGGGCTTGGGCGTCTAGGGGAACAAACTCTGGGTTAAAACCCACCTCGCGGCCGAATACCCGAAAGTCAGCCAGATTGCCGTAGAAATCGATGTTTTGTGGGTTGATTTGGGCTGTATTGGGCAACACCCCCACCGTCGCCTGAAGATAGGGGTCTACTTGCATGATGGTTTCAACTACCTCGGCATGGGGCCAGGGTGCACCCGTATACCAGGGACGCGCCATGCGGCCCGACGGTAAGCTATGACCGGGCACCATCAAAGTGGTGGCCATTAGTACCGTCATCAACCCCGCGATTAACCAACGCAGACCAACGCCTAGTCGCCCTGGGACTTGGGTTAACCCCCAGGTTAGTGCCAGTACTAGCATCGGCATGGCTGGGGCGATGTGGCGAGCGTCTTTATTTTGCAGGAGAGTGAGGACGCCGTAACTGCCCAACAAAAACCCCCAGAGCCAGAAGTGAGACTGCTGATCCCAGGATTTTCCCCACGACATTTGCCACCGGGTTCGCCATGGCCCCACCAGGGTCGCCAGTGTAGCCAGGATGCCTGCCCCTAAAAAGGCATAGGTCACCATGCGGGGCACCATGCGGGCATAATAGCTGACCGCAGACCAGGGGCTGCCGGGCACCACCTCAGGGGGTACCCAGACAACATTGCTATGTTGGCTATTGGTCAAAATGGTGAGCCAGTTGGTCTGTACCCAGGGGCCGCAAACCAGCAGCGCTAGCCCAGCGGCCAAGCCCCATTGCCCCAAATAACGCCAGCGGCGCGGCGATAATAGCGACTCTGTGATTACCCAAAGTCCAGGTACCACCAAAAACAAAACCCCGGTGGGCTTGGCCAGAACTGACAGCCCCGCTGACAGCCCAAAGCCAGCGGCCCAAAGCCATCGATTAGGGGGAGCCTTGAACTGGCCAGAGGGGAGCATTGGCCAACGCCGCCAGCCCGTAAGACAATTAAAGGCGGCCGTGATCCACACCACCAGTCCCAAATCAATTAAGTAATCCAGCCGCAGGGCATAGAGAGCTGGCACGAGCAGACTGAACCCGGCCGCCCAAAGCCCAACCTGGCGATCGAAGAGCAAACAGCCCAAGCTGTAAATCAGCCCCATCAGCAGCCCGGCAAACACCAGGTTCACCATAATCGCCTGCTCTAAGCCTCGCCCCAGTAGATTGAACAGGGGCACCGTGGCCAAATACACCAGGGGAGCCCGATACCCAGGGGACTGCCGCCATAGCTCAGTCCACCAGGCTGAGTCGAACCAGGCTGGTTGTTGCAACACCCGCCAAAAATTCAAGGCCCGAGTCAGGTGCTCCCCTTGGTCCCAGGCGGGCGGAGCCTGATCTTGCCACAACCACAGCACCCCAAAACCGGTCGCTAAAATCCATAGCGCCAGTAACGTTAACCAGTCTTGCCGCCGCGATCGCATCGTGATTAAGGGCTTAACCATGGCCTCAGGGGGATTCCAACCTATCTGTCGTACCAGTCGTTGTGCCAAGCCTATTCGAGCAAGTTGGAGGTACTTGGCCGCAGGCTTGAGTGGGACCACTCTAAAACTCGTCTGCCAGCCATTCTAAGGCTCGCTCCCCCAGTTGCAGCGGGATACTAACCGCTTTGCCCAAGCGGGGGCGCTCGCGAGTTTGGGCTACCCACTGCTGCACATAGTCCCCCTGGTCCCATTCATTCAGATATAGGGCCACCTGATTCAGATGGGCCAGATAATCCGCCTCACCGAGGGGAAACGACGCTTGTTCTAGATAGCGCCACATCACCTGCAAGAAAATCTTGCCCTGGGTGCGGCGCAGCTGTACATCGTAGGAAAAGCCCCACTTTTCAATCAACAGGGCCTGTAGTTCGAGTCCGGTCATTGCACTACCTCACAGGATCGCCTCAGTTTCATTGATACATTTCTTTACGGCTTCTCTCAGGTCAGCGATCGACGGATGGTGGAAATCGAGTGGCTGAAAACAGGGATTTATGAGCTTAAAGCGTAATTATTGGAGGTTTAAAGCGATTCGAAGCCATGTTTTGCCTGGCTAAAGCCATAATATCTAGCGTTTACCAGTATTTCCTCCAATTCCGGCTTGAGGCAAAGCCAGACTATTTCAGGTTTTTCTGCGATCGCGACTTTTCCAAGAACCCCAAAGTGCAATAATACGATTGGTAAAGTTACAGTCCTGTGTAGCCAACGGCACCGGGATCCGCTCATCTGTCTTAAGGTCAAGGTTTTAAGGTCAAGGTCTTAAGGTTGGCTTTCTTCGGCCACAGGTGGTGATTCGGGTGGGGCGCCGGGCGCTGATTATAGCCGCTGATAAATTCAAACAGGTACACCAGTCTGGATTATGACTCAAGTTTCTGGAACCTCCGATGTCCCTGATTTGGGACGCCGCCAATTTATG
>SLIY01000469.1 GCA_007135385.1 Leptolyngbyaceae cyanobacterium CSSed165cm_216 | reverse complement strand
GATCGCCCCGACTCGTTTTGGCCACGCTTGATATGGGATTTTTATGGCGCCCCAGACCGACCCCAGCATAATTACCGCCCTGTCCCTGGTGCATCAGAGTAGTTCGTTAACTCACCGGGTGAGAGATCTACCGACCCCCCAGTTCATTGAGCTGTTAGACCAAATTACCGCAGAATTTGAGCATTTTTTGCGGGCTATCGACATGATTAACAATGAATCATTGGAGATCATGCTGGAGCAAATTCTGGAGGCATTTACCCTCAAAATTGGCCAAATTCTTCAAGCGGAGCGCACCACTATTTTCATGGTGGACCACGATAAGCAAGAATTGTGGTCCAAGGTGGCCCAGGGGGATGGGGAGCGCTCTCTGGAAATTCGAGTCCCCATGAACAAGGGCATTTCTGGCTATGTGGCCACTAATGTGCTGCCCTTGAACATCCCTGACGCCTACGCTGATGAGCGCTTTGATTGCACCTACGACCAAAAAACTGGCTACCGCACTCGCAACATTCTCTGCATGCCGGTACTCAGTCAAAAAACCAACAACATTGTGGCGGTGGTGCAGCTGCTCAACAAGCTCAACCACATACCCTTCGATGCCAAAGACGAGCAGCACTTCAAAGAGTTTGCCACCTCCCTGGGGGTGATCCTGGAAAGCTGTAATTCCTTTTATGTGGCGGCTCGCAACCAGAAGGGGGTAGCCGCCCTGCTGAAGGCGATCTCATCGTTAGAGCAGAGTTTGGACCTGGAAAAAACCCTACAGTCGGTGATGGAAGAGGCTCGACAGCTGATGCAGGCGGACCGCAGCACCCTCTGGCTGATTGACGAAGACAGTGGCGATCTGTGGTCCAAGGTTAAGTCGGCGGACGGTCGTTCCTTGGTGGAACTACGGATTCCCAGTACGACAGGGATTGTCGGTCATGTCGCTACCACTGGCGAATGCCTTAACATTCCTGACGCTTACGAAGATCCCCGCTTCAGCCCCGATGCCGATAAGCGCACCGGCTACCGCACCCGCACCATTCTCTGTATGCCGGTGTTTGACTCTGGGGGCAAACTAATCGCTGTGACCCAGTTGATCAACAAGGCCCAAGGCACTTTCACCGGCTCCGACGAAGCCTTTATGCGGGCGTTTAACATTCAAGCGGGGGTGGCCCTGGAAAATGCCAAGCTGTTTGAAAGTGTCTTAGTGGAAAAACAATACCAAAAAGACATCTTGCAAAGTCTGTCTGATGCTGTGGTGTCGACCGACATGGAGGGCCGAATTGTCACCATCAATGAGGCCGCCCTAGAGTTGCTGGGATGTCCCATGGAGGGGGAACAAAACCGGGGAGAGCGCGATCGCTGGCAGCAGGCTCTACTCCACCGCCCCGTCTGGCAGGTGATCCCAATCGAAACCTTGCGCTTTCGCCTGGAAGATAGTCTTACCCATGGGGCGAAACACTATGTGCCTGAGCAGACCCTGCGGCTGGGTATTGTGCCAGCGGCGCTCAGCCCGGTAGGGATGGGGGACCAACTGGCCCTGGCGGGTCCGTCGCAGTCGGGGTCCTATCGACTTTGGGGCTATCCAGATGGGGAGGTCCTCTCTGCCGATCAGGTTCAGCGCCTAGAGCGGAGCCTCAATTTAACGGTGAATCCCCTAACCGACCCAGAGGGCCGTGTCCTGGGGGGACTACTGGTGCTAGAAGACATCAGCCAGGAAAAACGGATGAAGAGCACCCTCTACCGCTACATGACCCCTGGGGTAGCCGAACAGGTGATGGCCCTAGGGGATGACCTGCTGATGAAAGGGGAACGCAAAGACGTGACCGTACTGTTTTCTGACATTCGCGGCTACACCACCCTGACCGAAAACTTGGAAGCCGACAAAGTGGTGGAAATGCTCAACACCTACTTTGAGACCATGGTGGAGGCAGTGTTTAACTTTGAAGGCACCCTGGATAAGTTCATTGGGGATGCCCTGATGGCCGTGTTTGGTGCCCCCCTACCCCTCAGCAACCATGCTTGGGCCGCAGTCCAGAGTGCCCTGGATATGCGGCGGCGACTGGTCCAGTACAACGCCGAACGGGTTGAGCTTAACCAGCCGGAAATCCGCATCGGCATTGGCATCAGTTCCGGTGAAGTGGTATCGGGCAATATTGGCTCCCAACGCAAAATGGAATACACCGTGATTGGTGATGGGGTGAACCTCAGTGCTCGGCTGGAGGGGGTGACGAAGGAATATGGCTGTGACATTGTGATCAGCGAATATACTTACTCCCTGTGCCGCGATAGAATTTGGGTGCGCGAGTTGGACCGCACCCAGGTCAAGGGTAAACGTCAGCCCGTCAACCTCTATGAACTGATCGATCGGCGCGATCAGCCCCTGGATACGGAAACCCAGGCATTTTTGAATCTTTATGCCAATGCCCGCAATGCCTATACCGCCATGCGATTCGAGGAAGCGCTGGACCTATTTCAGCGGGCTAAGCAGATGCGCCCTGAGGATAAAGCCGTTGCCGTACATATTCAGCGAGCCCAAGAGTACTTGCAGCAGCCCCCTCCAGCCGACTGGGATGGGGTACACATTATGACGACAAAATAGGTGACGGCAAAATTAGGTGACGACAAAGTAGTCCTGGCCCTCAAGCGGGCAAGACCCACGCTACTATGTTGAAGCTCTTTATCGGCTCTCGACCATGTCTTCTGGGGAAAAGCTGTACGAAGGCAAAGCCAAAATCATCTATGCTACCGATGATCCTCGGGTTTTGCTGACCTACTTTAAGGATGACGCAACCGCCTTTAACGCCCAAAAGCGGGGGCAGATTGTCGATAAGGGCAAGATCAACTGCGCCATTTCGACCGAATTGTTTCAGCATTTAGCGGCGGCGGCCATCCCCACCCACTGGATTGACACTATCAGCGATCGCGAAATGCGAGTCAAAGCCCTGACCATTATCCCCCTGGAGGTGGTGGTACGGAACCTGGCGGCGGGTAGCCTGTGTCGCCAGACTAACCTGCCCTTAGGTCAGCGGCTTGATCCCCCCCTGGTGGAGTTCTACTACAAGAATGACGATCTTGGGGATCCACTTTTGACCCTGGACCGAATACAGGCTATGGCCCTGGCCAGCGAGGAACAGATCGCTACCCTGCGCCGTCAAGCTCTCAAAGTCAATCAACTCTTAACGGACTTTTTTATGGGCTGCGGCATTACCCTAGTGGATTTCAAGTTGGAATTTGGGTTAGATCCTAGCCAGCAGGTGATATTGGCCGATGAAATTAGCCCAGACACCTGCCGTCTATGGGATCAAACGGCCATCGATGAAACCCAACGGGTGATGGATAAGGATCGATTTCGCCAAGACCTAGGCCAGGTAGAGCAGGCCTATCAGCGGGTGCTAGATCGGGTGCTGGCACAATCCCCTAAGAATTAGCCCCGTCAATGCGGTAAAATTTGTCCGTTTACTGGGGGCTGGACCCTTTAAGCAGGATTGTCCGCTATTCTCATCTCGTTAGAGGTGGGCATTTCCGTGGTGTGTGGATGTCATTAGTAGGTGTGTGTAGATGCGGGTATCTCCTCAGTGTTTAGTCATATTGGCCACGTCAGGGCTGCTGGGATGGGCTGCCCCGGCTGCTGCCAGTGGAGACGTTGATGTTACGACTACCTCAGTTGATGCCAGCCAGGCTCTGACCCCTGGCGAGAGCTTGCGGGTCAGCCATGAGCCCACCCCCGAAACCGATGCCTCGGCCCTGCAATTGCCGAGTCAATCGGTGGCCAACAGCGCAGCGATCGCCGCTGATCTACAGGTCGCCATTGATCAGTACCGCCCAGCCATCGACGGTGACGTGGACTCAGCGGATTTGGCTCCGCCCCAGGGGGGCAGCATCACGGATAATGCCGTGGTCTTTCCGGAGACGTCATCCGTAGATAGTGCTCCAGAGAATACCCCCTCTGCCGATGGAGTTTCCAGCGCTGCTGCTGCCCCCATCCACCTGAGCCAGGGACCCCGTGAGATTTCCCCTGAGGAGGCCGAGCGCATCATTGACGGAGCTATCGAGCGGCGCAGCCAGCCCCAGGGGCAGCCAACTCCAGAGACCGATCCAGAGACCGATCCAGAGGATGATCCGGCCCTAGAGGCGCCTGAAGCTGTGGATGTCGACGAACCTGACGAGGAACCGGCAGCCGAAGAAGAACCTGAAGAGCCCCGGGTGCTGGTGGCTGAAGTGGTGGTGGCCGCCAGTCGGGGAGAGCTAGACCCGGAACTAGAAAACCTGGTGTTCGATGTGGTCGAAACTCGGCCTGGACGCACCACCACCCGCACCCAACTGCAGCAAGACATCAACAATGTGTTTGCCACGGGCTTTTTTGCCGATGTGGATGTGGTTCCCGAAGATACCGATTTAGGGGTACGGGTGACCTTTGTGGTCCAGCCGAACCCAATGCTTACCGATGTGAGGGTGGTGGGTAATGAGGTGTTGCCCCAGGCGGAAGTGGATCGAATCTTTGCCGACCAAAAAGGCGAAATTATTAACCTGATTGATTTTCAAGAAGGTATCGTTGAGCTGAACGAATGGTATCAGCGCAATGGCTATGTGCTAGCCCAGGTGATTGCCGCCCCCCGGGTGTCTGACCAGGGGGTGGTCACCCTGGAGGTGGCCGAAGGGGTGATTGAGTCGATTCAGGTGCGTTTCGTCAATGAAGAGGGGCAAACCGTCGATGAAGACGGCAACCCGGTACGAGGCAGAACCCGCGACTTTATCATTACTCGGGAATTTCAAACCCAGCCGGGGGATGTGTTTAACCAAGCCCAAATTGAACGGGACTTTGGTCGGGTGTTTGGCTTGCAAATCTTTGACGATGTCAGCCCTGGGCTAGAGCCAGCCCAGGAGGATCCCCGCAAGGTGAATGTGATCGTCAATGTGACTGAGCGTAACACCGGCTCGGTCGCCGCAGGTCTGGGCTTTAACTTTACCGGAGATATTTTTGGTACCGTCAGTTTCCGTCAGGACAACTTTGGTGGCAACAACCAGAAATTTACCGCCGAAGCCCAACTTAGTACTCGCGATCTGCTATTTGACATTTCCTTTACCGATCCCTGGATTGCTGGTGACCCCTTCCGCACTTCCTACACGGCTAATGCCTTTGCCCGCCGGGCGATTAACCTAAACTTTGATGGTGGGCCTAACCCGATCAACCTGGCGAATGGCGATCGCGTCCGCGTTCGGCGCATCGGGTCAGGCATTACCTTTAGCCGCCCCTTAACTAACGGTTGGACCGTCGCTGTGGGTACCCAGTTCCAAAATGTCTCCTCCCGGGATGCCGATGGCAACGTCAATGCCACCGACGCCCAGGGCAACCCCCTCACCGTCAGCGGCACTGGGTTAGATGACCTGTGGACTATTCCCATCAGTGCCAGCCTGGATCGCCGTAACGACCCGTTTAACCCGACCAGCGGCAGTATTCTGCGGCTCAATACCGAGCAGTCAATCCCCTTGGGGCGGGGCAGTATCTTTATGAATCGGCTGCGGGGTAGCTACAGTCATTACATCCCCCTGAGCCTGCTGAATATTGCGGAAGGCCCCCAAGCCCTAGCCATGAATGTGCAAGTGGGGACTATCCTAGGAGATGTCCCCCCCTATGAAGCCTTTGCCCTGGGGGGAACTAACTCCATCCGTGGCTACGATGAAGGAGAAGTGGGGGGAGGGCGTAGCTATGCCCAGTTCACGGCCGAATATCGTTTCCCTGTGTTTGCATTCTTGGGGGGGGCGTTATTTGTGGATGCGGGCACAGATCTCGGCAGCGGCAACGCTGTACCTGGTTCCCCTGGCCCTTCTCGAGGTAAACCCGGTAGTGGCTTTGGCTATGGGGCCGGGGTGAGAATCCAAACCCCCTTAGGTCCGCTGCGGATTGACTACGGCTTTGGCGATCAAGGGCAGGGACGATTGCACTTTGGTATTGGGGAGCGATTCTAATGTTCACGTCTGAGGCTAGTGACCCATTAGCCGCCAAGCTCAATCGGTCCAGCAGGCAGCAGCGGACCCTGGCTACCACGGTACAGCGGCAGGGGGTAGGGCTCCATTCTGGGGTAACCACCACCCTGACCCTGCAGCCAGCCGCCCCCAGCCAAGGGCGCTATTTTGTGCGCACTGACTTGCCCGGGCAACCGGCGATCGCCGCTACCCTCGACACTGTCGATCAGACAGTACTGTCCACCGAGTTACGCCAGGGGCAGGCGACGGTGCGGACCGTTGAGCATGTGTTGGCGGCCCTGGTGGGGTTAGAAATCGATAACGCTCGCATTGACATTGATGGCCCAGAAGTGCCTCTGCTGGATGGCTCCGCCTTGAACTGGGTGGAGGCGATTCAGGCCGCTGGCTGGGTTGATCAGGCCCCAGAACGACCGGTGCCAATCCTTCGGCAGCCGGTTTCGGTACAGCACCAGGATGCTTTTGTGGCCGCATTTCCAGCCCCTGAGTTACGCCTCACCTATGGGATTGATTTTGATGTGGCCGCCATTGGTAATCAGTGGTTTAGTTGGACCCCGGGTGTCGACCCGTTTGGTGACGAGGGCTTTGCCACCGCGATCGCCCCAGCCCGTACCTTCGGGTTGGCCCACCAGATCGAAGCCCTCAAGGCCCGTGGTTTAATTCAAGGGGGTAGCTTAGATAATGCTCTGGTCTGTAGCCATCAGGGTTGGGTTAACCCGCCATTGCGATTTGATCAGGAGCCAGTGCGCCATAAGCTGCTAGATTTGATCGGTGACTTGAGTTTATTGGGCCAACTACCCCAGGCTCATATTGTGGCCTATAAGGCCAGCCACAAGCTGCACGGAGATCTGGCTCGGGCGATGCAGCCAGCCTTGAGATTTTCCGAAGGTGACATCTAGTGGCAAAATCAAGGGGCATAACGCCAAGGATAGGGAGACCGCTTAGCTATTGTGATTGACGTAACTTCATCTAGCCATACGCCTTCAACGGTTAGCGATCGCAGCACTGTGTCCACTGACACTGTAGACATCGACTCGACCGATGGAACCAACCCCGTGATCAAACGGGAATATTCCGCCGCAGAAATCTACGCTATCCTGCCCCACCGCTATCCCTTTGCCCTGGTCGATCGGATTATCGATTATGTCCCGGCCAAACGGGCGGTGGGGATTAAAAACATCACCCTGAATGAACCCCAGTTTCAGGGGCATTTCCCAGGGCAGCCAATTATGCCAGGGGTGTTGATTGTGGAAGCAATGGCCCAGGTGGGCGGTGTCGTCCTCAGCCAGATCCCTGGGGTAAATGGCCTGTGCGTGTTTGCCGGGATCGATAAGGTGCGGTTTCGGCGGCCTGTGGTGCCTGGCGATCGCCTGGTGATGACCGTCGAGTTGCTCGCCATCAAGCGACTGCGATTTGGCAAAATGTACGCCAGGGCTGAGGTGGATGGCCAACTGGCCTGTGAAGGAGAATTGATGTTCTCCGTGGTAGAGTCGGCTGCGGGCCGGCCTAGCTGATGGACACATGTGTATCTCAAGCTCTGGCTTCCGGAGGCAAGGCGTTGACAACTACCCTGATTCACCCGACGGCTGTGATTGACCCTGGGGCCATACTCCACCCCACGGTCAAGGTGGGTCCCTATGCGGTGATTGGCCGTCAAGTCACCATTGGTCCTGGTACTGAAATCGGAGCCCATGTGGTGATTGATGGCCACACGACGATTGGGGCCAATAACCGTATTTTCCCTGGGGCCGCCATTGGCCTAGAGTCTCAAGACTTGAAGGATGATGGCTCGATGAGCCAGGTCAACATTGGTGATCACAATCTGATTCGCGAGTATGTCACCATCAATCGAGCCACCACCGCCGGGGCCGCCACCCTGATTGGCCACAACAATATGCTGATGGCCTACTCCCACGTGGCCCACAATTGCGTGGTAGAAAATCAGGTGATTATCGCCAATTCTGTGGCCTTAGCGGGCCATGTGCATGTGGAGTCGGGGGCGCGCATTAGTGGGCTGATTGGGGTTCACCAGTTTGTGCACATTGGTCGGTTGGCGATGATTGGCGGACTCACCCGGATTGACCGGGATGTCCCCCCCTACACCCTGGTCAACGGTAATCCGGCTGAGGTGCGGGGGCTTAACCAAATTGGCCTACAGCGGGCTGGCTTGACCGCCCTTGATGGCGGCCAGGCCTACCGGGAACTGAAGCAGGCCTACCGGTTAGCCTACCGCTCTGGAGAATCCATCAGTGATGCCGTGGCTAAGCTCAGCCAGTGGGAGCACAATGACTTGGTACGTCACTTTAGTCAGTTTTTACAGGCGGCTTTAGAACCCGATCGCCGGGGGTTGACCCCAGGTCGCAAGCGCAGCCGCAGCGATCGCTCAGAATAGCCTGTAGGAAAATCGATGACGCAGTCTGGGAATGGGGCCAAGCGGGTCTTTATCAGTACAGGGGAAGTGTCTGGGGATTTGCAGGGGGCGTTGCTGGCCACAGCCCTGATGCAGGTGGCTGCCGAGCAGCATATGCCGCTGGAGATTGTCGCCCTGGGGGGAAACCAGATGGCCCAGGCCGGGGTCACCCTGCTGGGTAACACCACCGCCATTGGCTCGGTGGGAATTTTTGAGGCCCTGCCCTACCTATTGCCCATCCTGCGGTTGCAGCGTCAGGCGAAACGGCATCTCAAGGCTAATCCGCCCGATGTGGCGGTGCTGATTGACTATATGGGGCCTAATCTGGCCATGGGGCAGTATCTCAAGGAAAAGCATCCCCAGGTGCCAGTGGTGTACTACATTGCCCCGCAGCAGTGGGTGTGGGCTTTTTCTGACCGCGATACTCGGCAGTTGGTCGATCAATGTGATCGCCTGGCGGCTATTTTTAAGGCTGAAGCCGACTACTACCGCCAGTATGGAGCCGAGGCCACCTGGGTAGGCCACCCCCTGGTGGATCGCTACCCGACCCCCCCCGATAAAGCGGCGGCCCGTCACCAGTTGGGCCTTGACCCCACGGCCCAGGTGATTACCCTGCTACCGGCTTCTCGGCGGCAGGAGGTGACGTACCTGATGCCGGTGATGCTGCAAGCCGCCCAGCAAGTGCAGGCTTGTCACCCAGAGGTGCAGTTTTTGTTGCCGGTGTCTAACCCTGACCTGGGGGCCGCCTTTGAACAGGGATTGGCTCGATATGGTTTGCGGGGGCAGGTGCTAGCGGGGCAGAATACCCCTGCCATTGCCGCTGCTGATGTGGCTATAACCAAATCAGGAACCGCCAATCTAGAAATTGCCCTGATGAATGTGCCCCAGGTGGTAGCCTACCGGTTAAACCCCGTCACCGCCTGGATTGGCCGTTACCTACTGCGATTTGATATTCCCTTTGCGTCGCCTGTCAACCTGGTGGTGAACCAACTGGTGGTGCCTGAATTTTTGCAATGGCAAGCCACTCCGGCGGCGATCGCCGCTGCCACCCTAGATTTACTCGAAAACGAAACCTCTCGCCAAACCATGTTGGCTGGCTACGCCAAACTGCGCCAGGATATTGGCCAGCCTGGGGCTTGTCGCCGTGCTGCTCAGTTAATTTTAGAGTTACTTTAGGCCATACCCTGTTTGAGGCACAGCCCTTAGGGGATAGTGATCGCCTAGTTCTGGGGATTGATCCGGTTGGCCAGTAAGGCCACCAAGAACATGGGCAGCGACACCCCAAGACAGATTAACCACTGGGTGATCGACAGGGGGGCGGTGGAAAACAGGAAGTTCATCACCCCCAGCTGACTAAACAGCACCTGGAAGACGATCGCCACCAAGATCCCATAGCCAATGGCGGAGGCATCTCCCAGGGGCACATTCAGGCCACGAATTTTGGCCGACACCGAAGCCCAAAACTGACTGATGCTGAGCAGATAGATAATCCGCCCGGCCACCAGGGCCTGGATCGCCATGGTGCGAGCCAGGGCCAGGGTATGCTCGGTGGCGTCTTCATCCCCCAGATCACCAGGTATCCAGTCCAGATCGCCTGCCGACTGGCGCACCCATTCGAACATGCCAAAAATCAAAATCCAGTTAAAGACAGAGATCAGACCGATGCGCTTCAACAGGTTCTTGGAGAGCAGCGGCTCGTGGGGCAAGCGGGGAGGGCGATTCATTAAATTGTGGGACTTGGGCTCAAACGCCAACGGCACAGTCATGGCGATGGAGTTGACCATGTTTAGCCACAGCACTTGCAGCGACAGAATCGGTAGGACATCGCCGCGACCAATCAGCACACTCAGCAAGATGGTCATCGATTCGCCGCCGTTCACCGGCAGAATGAAGGCGATCGCTTTCATCAGGTTACGAAAGACGTTGCGCCCCTCTTCCACCGCCGCCTCGATGGAAGCAAAGTTATCGTCCGTGAGTACCATGTCGGCCGCTTCCTTGGCCACCTCAGTACCGGCCTTACCCATGGCGATGCCAATGTCGGCCTGTTTCAAGGCGGGGGCATCGTTCACCCCATCGCCAGTCATCGCCACAATGTGCCCCTTCGATTGCAGGGCTTCCACCAGGCGCAGCTTTTGTTCAGGGGCCACCCGGGCGAACACCGAGCCGTTTTGCACCTCGTTGGTCAACTGGGTTTCGTCCATTTGGGCCAGCTCTTGACCGGTAAAGGCAATCACCTCATCGGTGAAGCTGAGATTCATCCGCTGGGCGATCGCAGCGGCGGTCACCTTGTGGTCCCCGGTGATCATCTTCACCTCAACCCCAGCGGTTTTACAGGCCTGCACCGCCTTGATTGCCTCAGAGCGGGGTGGATCGATCATCCCCTGCAAGCCCAGAAACACCAGACCCGACTTCAGGTCCTCGTGGTCAATGTGGTGGCCATGGAAATCTAGGGCGGCAAAGGCCAGCACCCGCAGCCCTCGGGAGGCCATGCGCTCGGCCTGAAGGAAAATATAGTCGCGATCGATCGGGTCAGTGTCGCCCGTGACGGCCAGAACGCGATCGCAGCGGTCCACAATCGCCTCCACTGACCCCTTCAGTAGCAACCACTGGCCAGCGGTATCCTGCTGGTGCAGGGTAGCCATGTATTGAAATTCTGACTCAAACGGAATG
>SLIY01000367.1 GCA_007135385.1 Leptolyngbyaceae cyanobacterium CSSed165cm_216 | reverse complement strand
GCCTAGGGGCTTGCTATGCTTGGCGTTGATCAGATTAGGGCATCACCATGAAACGGTTATTACGGCGATCGCGGCTCCTGATTTTAGTTGGCTTGGCGGTGGTCATTAGCTTAACCATGGGGCCTTTGATGCTGTCGTCGAACCAGACTGCTGCCAGGGGTTCTGGGTCAGTCGTAGCCCAGAGCAACCCGCCCCCACCGACCCTGGCCCCCACCTTACCCATGGTCAGCGGTCAATATGAAGATCCCCAGGGGCGCTTTCAAATCGGCATTTTAGACGGCTATCAGGTCAGCACGGTGGCCGACGCCCCCCTCTTGCAAGCCCCCGACGGCAGCCTGGCCTACACCGTGGCCCTAGCTCCCCTGCCCCCCGATCGCCTGGCCCTATCGGAGGCTGACCTGGTGGCCATGGCTGAGCAAACTTTCCAAAACGGGGAGGGGTTTAGGGCGGGGCCGCCGCAGCCGATTGCTGGGGATGGGGTGCGGATTAGCTGGACTGGCCGCCTGACCCAGGGCAATGCTCCACCCCAGCCGATCGCAGGCCAGATTTATGCCCGCCAGCGGGGGGACTTAGTATTTTTGCTCCTGGTGGCCGCTACCGAAGCCGCCCAGGCCCAGGTCGAGGATGCGATCGCGGCTTTGGGCAGCACCCTCACTGTTCCCTAAAGAGGTCACTATGGGCATTGCTTGGACCAACCTCTTCAAACAACCCCAGACCTACGGTCTGGTAGCGGGCACGGCCCTGGGCTTTAGTGCCCTGGTCTGGCTGGCCGGCCCCCGCCCCCTGGTGTGGCTAACCGGAGGCGGCATTTCAGCTGCCATGGTCGGCACCTGGGCCACTGGTTGTCGCCCATCTCCAGCGGTGCCCCTAGACAGCAGCAATCTACTCGATGCCCCAGTGTTTGCCGCCCAGCTAGAAGCTATCAGCCGACGCGTTCCCCCCAAAGCTCAGTCCACCTGGGGCCAGGCCCACACCTGGGCCAGCGAATCCCAACGGTTTGCCACCCGGATCAATGAGCAAGATTCCTTTCTACATCTAGAGCTACTAGAAGCCATGCACACCGTACAAGACCTGGCCCGCCAAGTGGCTGAAGCCCTAGCCGTAATGGACAACATAGAGACCCCCGCCTATCGGCAGCTAGCCCAACAGCGACTGGCCCTGAGCTGCGATCGCCTGCAAGCCACCCACGCCCAACTGCAACAACTTCAAGACCAAGTCACCCTGGCCAGCCTCGACACCGACCCCACCACCGGCAGCCCCCTACCCCAGCGACTGCAAACGTTGATCGCCGCTAATAAGCATATTTTGGAAGAACCAAGGGAAGGATGAAGGTGTCAGGTATCAGGTAAAAAGCAGAGCTGATACCCGAAACCCGAATAACCCACCCCTACCCCACCACCCCACCACCCCATGCCCAAATCCCGCTACCTCCTCCCCTTCCTCCTCGGTCTCTGCGCTGTTCTCCTCTGGAACTGTGGCCCTGGTTCATTTCCCGGATCTGGCCCTCAGGTCAATTCCTTCGATAGCGCCAAGGCGGCCCTGGAGCAGTCGACTCTGCCCAAAATTGATCTGCGCACTGAGGTGGTGGACGATGCCATTGCCGCTCGCTATACCACCGATCAAATCGAAGATCCCCTGCCCAATGCCCAGGACTTTCCCCTGCACGGGGCCCAGCCGGGGGGCGGCAACTCAGTTTATGTGGAGATTTACAGCTCCTCAGAAAAGGCCAATGTAAACCGGCAAAACGAGCGCTGGTTGGTGGAGGTGGCCGATGCCTTTAACCAGCGCCAGGAGACGCTGCCCTCTGGGGAGGTGATCCAGGTGGGGGTGCGGCAGGTGCCTTCGGGCACGGCGGCGCAGATGTTGGCGGCTGGGGTGGCGCAGCCTGCGGGCTACACCCCATCTAACGACCTGTGGGTGGCGATGCTGCAAAGCCAGGGGGTGCAGACGGTGCCTGTGGCCGAACGGTTGGTGCCGAATACGGCAGGCTGGGTGCTACCTAAGGATGTGTATGACAGCTTGGCGGCAGCTGGCACTGTCAGCTTTGATCGGCTGTTGAATGCGATCGCATCGGGTCAACTTACCGTGGCTTATCCCAATCCCTACTCCAGTGCCACCTCCCTGAATATGCTGTATACCCTGTATTGGCGGGCAGCGGGGCACCAGGATGACGGCGGCCAGCTGACCGTAGCTGAGCTGCAAGCTCCCCAGGTCAACTCGGTATTTGATCAATTCCAAGACCAGGTGTTGATCACCACCACCACTACCCTGGATCTGCAAGAACTGTTCCTGCGTGACCAGACTAAACTTCAAGCCTTCCCGCTGGAGTATCAAAACTATTTGGCCCTGCGCCAGGTCCCGGGGTTTGAAAATACTGAGTTTGTGCCCTTTGGCTTGCCCCACAACAACCCTTTGGTAGGCTTTGACTGGAACTCGCCCCAGCAACAGGTGGCCCTGGAACGGTTCGCCACCTTTGCCCTGTCTGCCGAGATGCAGGCCCTGGCCGAACAACAAGGATTTGTGGAAACCGACTACTTGCGAGCGGGTACTTTTCCCCCCATCCCTTCAGGAGAAACCCTGCTGGCTTCCCAATCTACCTGGAAGCTGCGCAAAGATGGGGGGCGCACCGTGTACATGAGCCTGGTGATTGATACCAGTGGCTCTATGGAAGGATCGCGGATGCAGTCACTAAAAGAAGGACTGCGGGTAGCCGCCGGACAAATTAATCCTGGTAACTATGTGGGAATCGTCACCTTTGACAGCCGAGCCGTGCGGCGACTGCCCATGGCCCCGTTTGATCAGCTGCAACACCAGCGATTTTTAGCCACCGTCGATAACCTGCGGGCCGATGGGGCGACGGCCATGTACGATGGCACCATGGTTGGCCTGGCGGATTTGTTGGAAAGGCAAGCCGCTGACCCCACGGGCCGGTTTTACCTGCTGCTGCTTACCGATGGGGAAGTGAATCGGGGCTTTAAGTTTGATGCCGTCAAAGACGTCATGGCCTATAGCGATGTGCGCTTTTACCCCATCGCCTATGGCGAGGTGAGTCAGGCAGAGCTAGAAGCAATCGCCAATCTGCGCGAGTCCACCGTACAGCAGGGCACCCCCGACAATGTGCAAAGCCTGTTTAGGGATCTGTTTCAGGTGAATTTGTAACCCCATGGGCAACCCCAACCAACGGCTTGTAACAATTTTGGGCGTCGGCTGGCTGGCCTTTATCGGGCTGGGGTTTGGCCTGCGCCAGATGCTCAGCGGCCCAGCGGTGACGGTGGTGATCGATCGCAGCTACTGCGACCCCAGCCAGTGGCCACGGGTGACTCAGGCCTATGCGAACCTCTACGACCAGCAGCAACAGCGACAGCTCACCATCGATCAGGTGATCTATGTCAGCGATCTGGGCCAAGAGGTGGCTACGACAATTCCCACCCCCGACCAGGTTAGTGGCCTCAATACCTTTGGCCGCTTTAGCGCCGAGCAACTGCAGCAGGTCAGCCAGACCTACCCCAATGCCAGGGTGTTGACCTGTCGGGGGGGCAATCCTTAATGGGTGTTGGGTGTTGTCGATACCGGCGTTCTAAAATAAATTAGCGAGCCTTTTGCAGCCCATATAATCAGAAAAATGCAACCCCCAGGCATCCCCGTAGCTCCATCTCTGCGGACCCCTCAACCCCTAGTGCCGCAGCGCGATCAGCGGATCGTGCATGACGGGCGATCGTGGGAGCAGTTCAAATCGATTCAAACAGGCTTTGAACAGGCCTCCGGTGTACGGCTGTTTTACTACGACGGAACAGTTGAGGTACTGATGCCAGGGCGAGAGCATGAGCTATTTAGCTGGGTAATCGGACATTTGATCGGCTTGTTTTTAGCTCAGAAAGGCGTCTTCTTTCAGCCCACTGGGGCCATGACCCAGGAAAAAGAGCGGGAAGTATCGGCTCAGGCCGATCAGTCGTTTTGCCTTGGCTCCGTCAAGCCAATTCCTGATCTGTCGATTGAGGTGGTGTTTACCAGCGGCGGTGCGGATAAGCTGACCCGATACCAAGCCTTGGGGGTTCCCGAAGTTTGGCTCTGGCAGGACGGTGTGCTAGGGGTCTATCACCTGCGATCCCAGGGCTACGAGCGGTGCGATCGCAGTGAGTTAGAGGGGTTAAACGATCTCGATCTAGACCTGCTGAGGCAATCTGTCTTGATGGCCGAAACCGATACCGGAGCCGCCATCCGCCAGTTTCAGCAAGCCATTGCTGTAAATCCTACATAAACCAGGGGTCAGGCAACCCTGCCCCCTGGCCCCCTATGTCGCAGGCATAGCTGAATGTCTGAAAGCTTGATTATGCGTAGGGTGTGTTCCTGGCCTCAGGTCAACCTGGTGATAGTGCAAAACCCTTTGTCCTGGCCAGAACGCACCGTTTGCGTCAAGCGAGAGGCTCGGTATTGTAAGCGGTGCATTACCAGCCCTTTCAAGGTGACCTAACGGCAAAAAGCATTTGAAGCTTTTCCTAAGATTTAGGGCTCAAGAGATGCCGATTGGGGTGCCTACCCAACAAGGCCAACCACTTCTTCCTGTGCAATGCGAAGCGCGACAACGCATCCAACAGGCCAATCCTTCCGTGAGGTCCAGGGCGACGGCTGTTACGTTGGTGCCCCTTTGGGGCAACGCCCTGGTCGTAGGGGTCTGGGGGGAGCGAAATCCCCCCAGCGACCCATCTGGCTTTCCGACCAAGTATCGCGAGCTACGACGAACCTATAATCCACCACCTTGACAGGGATGGCGGTGCATTGCTCACCTAACGAAAGCAACGATCGCTGATTTACCGTGGAGAGCTTCTTGCTCAGAAATCGCCTCAGGCTTGACCTTCCTCTGCTGTCATTACTCGTACCTTAATCGGCTGAGCTGGATTGCCAGCATAGATGGTCATCGCCGCCAGCGATCGCCCGGTTACCCCGCCCAGGGCCAAAATTGCCCCTGGTTCCACCGTCACCCCTGGCCCCACCACCGCTTTGGCCCCCAGCCAGCACCCCGCCTGCAGGTGAATTGGGGCGGTGCGCAACCCAAAGTGGGGATGACTCCAATCGTGGTTGCCGGTACAGAGGTAAACCCCCTGGGAGACACAGCTGTGGCTGTCAATGGTGACCGGGGCCAGGTTGTCGATCCAGGCGTCTTCGCCAATCCACACATGGTCCCCCACGGTCAACCGCCAGGGAAACTTCACCCGCACCCCCGGTTTAATCCGCACCCCCTGGCCCAGGGTGGCCCCAAAGGCCCGCAGCAGGGCCACCTTCACCCCTGACATCGGTAACCAGTGGGCCTGCACCAGGGGCTGGCCGACAAAGTACCATAGCAACTGCCGCCAGAAGGGCGCCCCAGGGCTGTAGGTGCCGTTGGTGTAGCGATCGAGCTGGACTGGGGACGATGGAGACATGGCAGAAAATGGGCACGACAAATTGGGGTCATCCCCAAGGATGACCCCATGATGGTATCGATTGTTGGTTGGAAAATATCGGTTTAGAGAGTTTCAACTAAATACTGATCTGGAGTCTCACTGCAACCGGCCCGTTGGGCCGAGTTCGCATCTTGGAAATGGATGGTTTTTGGTGGGATACTCTTAGGCCTGATCTGATTGGTCTTTAGCTTCATCGGCTGACCCTTGCCGCTTTTTGCGGATCGCCGCTGTGCCCAGACCAATCAACCCTGGCAGCACCGCCCCTGGGGTCGGCACCACCTGCACCCTCAGGGCACGCAAAAAATAGTCGTCATCACAAGCTCGTAAAGTCGTAGACGAGCGGAGGTGGAGGGCTATAGGTCGATCCGGTTTGGGTGATCTTTTGGATGGCATAGTGGACGGGCTCAGCCCCAGGGGCGGCGGGGCGTACCGTATCCTGCCACTGAAAGACGGCTCGGCGGCGGACAATTTCTGTGCGCAGGTCCTCGGGTTGAATCAGTTCAATCCGCTGGGGCATGGGTCCCCAGGCGAAGCGCACACACGCCACCTGGTCGGGGTGACGCTGGCGCAGCAGTCCATAGGCGGCTTCGGTAGCCGGAGTGACGGGGTCTTCTACAATATCCACCGTCAGTACGACCGGGTCCGGGGGGGGCTTGGGAGTTTTGTCCTCTGGCTTGTCCCCTGGCTGGACAGAAATTTCATCCTTTGTCTGGATCGTGAGCTGAAACTCGAGCACGGTGCCGGTGGTCAGGGCAGCCACCTGGTCCGGCTGACTTTGGAGACGGAGGTCCGCCAGGGGGATCTGAATGAGCTGACGGGGGGATAGCTGATTGAGCTGGATCTCAGTGGAGGCCCCTGGAACCAGTTGGGTGGCCACCCCAGCCCGAATTCGTCGGATGGTCAGGGTGGCCTGACCCCTTTCGGTATCGTCATCCCAGTCGTAGCGCAGGGCCAGGGTACTGTCGGGATTGTATTCGGTGCGATCGCAAGATAGCTGTACTGAATGGCTGGCCGATTCAGACTGGTCATTCGCAGCAGGAATTAGCACTTCCTGGATGGCATGGGCGGCGGCAGAGGCCAGTTGGCGGTTATATTCTGGATCCTCAAACTGAATGAAGTACGGTTCTAGGGGTAGGGGGGAGCGGTCAAAATCCGTTAGTCGCAGCGGGAAGCTGAGGGTCTGGTAAAAACCAGAGCTGGACCCCCGGGGCATTACCTGGGCTTGCAGGGTCAGCACATCTCCTGGCACTTTAGCCCGTAGCAAATTTTGCAGGGTAGCCTGCCGGGTGGTGTCGAGGCTGTAAGTCCCATTGTCCGAGCTGTAAACCAGGGGTTGCTCTGGCCCTAGTAGGCTTAATCGGACGGCCCATGACGCCGGGGAATCAGACGGATTTAGGTCCTGGAGTTGCAGGTGCACCTCCCCTGTCCACTCCCCGTCGATTTCACCCCCTGCTGGAGACACCAGGGTAATCAACAGCCCCTGGGCCGGTTGAAGGCGATTATCCTCAGTCAGCACCTCGGCAAAAAACGCTGTGTCAAAGGGGGTTGGGGCTATGGCCTGGCCCTGGTCCGGCGCAAAATAGTGAGCCCAGGGGCGCAGGGCCGTGGTCGGGGTCGTGTTAGGGGGCAGGGGCACGGGACGGGGAACGCGATGCTGCACCGGCACACTACCGGAGGCCAGGCTGTGATTCGAGCCAAGCTGGTTCATGAGTTGATGGCGCAGGCTCAAAAATACCCCGGCCCGATCTCCGGTGAGGAAGTAGCGCAGGGCTCCAGGCAGCACGGGCTGCCAGTCAACGTCATCCACGGTGGCTGGAGGCAGTAGGGGGTTGGGGCAGGTGGGCAGCAAGCTCTTGATCGCCGGGGCCCGGAAGTAGGGCGGTAGGCCAGCGGTGGGGCCGTCCTCGGCCAGGGCAGAGCGGAACTGTACGTGATAGTGGGGGGCTTGCCACCAGCGGCGGTAGGGGGCGTGGGCCTGGCCAGTGATGTTCTGTTGGTGCTGGTCCTGGGTGTAGGTGACGCCAATGATGCCCTGCGGGTTGTGGTCCTGGTGCTGGTCCTGGCCCCCGGTGTAGGTCACGCTAAACCGGAGGGCACTGAGGCCCCAGGGCCAGGCCTGGGGGGCAGGGGCCAGGGGATCTGTCGCCGGGGGCTGGGTCAGGTAGAACGGTTGCACTCCAGTCACCTGGGGCGGGGCGACTTCAAAGGCGTTCAGGGAGTCAGCCAGGGGAGGTCCGCCAAATTGCCCCTGGCGAAACCGCAGTTGGTCTACCCGCGATCGCAACTGGAACACCCGTTGGGTGAGTTGGGCGGGCAAGGTCAGCGCGGGTACCACCTGGAACTGGTAGGTGGTGGTCAGGGGGGCTGCCGGGGGGGCGCCAGAGATGGCCGCCGTGACCGGCTCCGATGCTGACTCAATGGCTGGTTCAGTGGCTGGTTCAGTGGGGGTCAGACGGTTGATCTGACGATAGCGCAAGATCGCCACGGAAGACTGAGGCGCTAAGCGCAAATGGGTCTGTTGCGCCCAGGTGAGGATACGCGCTGGCAGGGACATTGGCGAATCAGCCGAGGCTTGGCTGGCTGCATCCTCCCACAGGTGGCTGGCCACAGGGCGCAGTTGCCGGACCGCCGGGTTCAGACACAGCAGTTCGGTGGATACCAGTTGCTGGGTATAGTCTCCCTGGGCCGGGCGGAACTCTAACCCCAGATAGGGACTGACCGCCAGGCTCACTGGTAGGGGATGGGGCTGAGCCTGGTCAGGGGGTAGTACCGAGAGCTGGGTGGCGGCGGCATAGCGGTTGATCTGGGGAGCCTCTGGTGCCACAGCCCACAGTTGACTCGTGCGCAGGTGTAAGCCGGTCATTTGCCAGGGGGGGTAAGCCTGCCTCTGGGGTGATCGCCTCTGCACTCCAGCGTGATGGCGTTGCTCTACTTCCTGGGCAGACCAAGCGCGATCGTAAATGGCCACCTGCCGATATTCCCCCAGCCAGGCGCGGCTCCGGTTGATTTCATCCCCCAGGGCCAGGCGAAAGTCGCTTTCTCTGGAAGCGGTGGGGGCGAACAAGTTCCCCCCCACAGTGCCCCGACCCCGCTCTACACCGTTGATATAGATGCGCACTGCTCCCTGCTGGTTGCGGGTGTAGACAATGTGGGATAGGCCCGGCTCCAGGCTACGATCTGCCGTGGTCACATCGGGGTTCATGCCGTTGGCATTGGTCTGGGTGGTGCGCAGACGCCCATTGATTACCCCCCCTTTTTGACCATTGCTATGGCCCAGGGTAATGTAGCGACTCGTTTCATGGATAGATAGGGTGACGATGCGTTTAGGCCCCTGCCCGGATTGGCGCACCTGGCCCTCAGTTAGGAAAATCCAGGCTTCTAGGGTGATTTCGTTAGTACGGCGGCAAGCGTCCACTAACCGCTGGGGGAAGTGGTCAGACTCAATCAGGGTGGGCCTCGTTAGGCGCAAGCCACTGGAGGACCAGTTGACGTGGTTGGGGTCTCGAATTGTTAGGTCAAGGGCTGGGCTGAGGCCCGATTGATCCTGCACCAGGGTCTGATCCGCATTGGGTTGAAACTGATAGAGGACTTGTAACCCGTTCTCACGTTCCTCCAAGTTGGGAACGACCAGCAGGCTGCGAGGTTGGGCTAAAAGCAGATCGATGCTGGGCTGGGGCGGGTAGCTCTGACGGTGGGGGTTAAAGGCTTGTTGCAGGGCGGTGGCCCGACTGAGGCGGGCGGGGGTATCGGGCCGGGTGGCCATCACGCTCTGGAGGCCCTCCAGGCTGGGTTCTGGTTGGGGGTGTTGCAGACGGAACCAACTTTCTTCCAGGGACAGGGGGTCCAAGCGGGACCAGGTGCGGCCCAGGGCGGTGTCGAAGCTGGAAACGACCCTGGTTAGGGGTTGGGTGTTGCCCCAAGCGGCCAACAGGTGGGCCAGGGAGAGAGAGTCCTCTGGGGGCTGGGCGGCGATCGCCACGATCGGGTCCACTTGCAGTCCATTGGGGGGGATGTCAGATTCTGAAGGCAGATCCCGGCCCTGGTGTTGCAGACGACCCACAAAGGGCAGCGCCAGCAGTAGCCAGAGGGGGGCGTGGGGGTCAGAACCCACGTAATCTTCGGGATTGCTAGGGATGCCCAACTGCACCCCATTGGGCAAAAATTGCAGGGTAGTGGCGGCCCCGGTGGAAATGGGCACCTGGCGAATCCAGTGGGGGCTACTGAGATCTACCAGTAGGGTTTTTGCCATTAATTGGTCCAGGGCGGAGTTGTCTGCGGTCGCCAGCACCTCCCACAGGTCTTTCGCTGAGGAGCCCCCCAGGGCCTGCTCCAGGGGTTGCACCCCCTGATCTGGATCTACGGTGCGGTGCGGGCGTTGAGCCAGCGCAAACTGTTTTAATTGGGCCGGTAGCCCCAGGCGCACCGTTTGGGTCACAGTCCAGCGGCGGTCATCCCGCAGGTGGTGGTGACTCAAATCCAAGGATTGAGGTAGCACCGTGATTAACTGGTGCTCCACCACCGCCAGAAATTGCCACAGGCGATCGGGAGCGAAGTCAAACAGCAGTTCCTCTGGCCCGGGTTGCAGCAACTCTGCCTCTAAGACATGCTGGTTAAACAAAATTCGGGCCGTGTGGCGTAGGTGGTTAAGGGGTTGGAGCTGGCCCTCGGCCCTCGCCGCTGGCAGGGTCAGGGTGGTCTGGTCTGAGTTGGTGTCCACGGCCATGGCTAAGGGCCAGGACAGCAGGTTGTGGACTTCTAAAAAGCCGTTAATCAGCAGCGATTCTCGCCACGGGGGGACAGCATCGTCCGGCTCAGGGGGGGAGACATCCCAGTGGGCCGTGTAGCCCACCGCCAGATCCCCCGCCGAGGATCGATAAACCTGGTGTCGATCCGCCTCGGCCTGACTCCCCTGCTGCAACCCCTCCCCCCACTGGCAAAACAGCAGCATTTCCATAAAGGCGGTGTCTAGTTCTAAGGTCACCAGTTGCAGCCGCGAGTCAGCGGTTGCCGGGGTCGTCACGCTGGGGGTAAAGGTGAGGGCCACAAAGCCGGGAGCCTGGTTAGAGCCCTGCAGGTGCAGCCCCGGCAGCAATTGTAGATCTGCCGCTTGATATTGCTGGGACTGGGCCTGGTAGCCCTGCCACTGAAACTGCAGGGTACCTGGCCAAAACGTCACTTCAGCGGTCTCTCGCCCCTGTAGATCGCCAAAGAAAAAGTCGGCGGTTTCCCAGGTTTGGGTGTGCTGCAATAAGTCAAACCGCACCTGGGCCAGAAAGGCGGATTGTTGCTGATTGCCGGTGCTGTGCCCCCGACCAATTTGTACCTCCAGCAGCAGGGAGGCCTGGTGGTTCAGGTCGTTTAGATCGAGGGCCAGGGCCACTTGCAGGGGGGCCAGGTGGGTAAAGGCAGTGGGGGCTGGGAAGGCATAGGTGAGGGTTGAGTCAGGGGCGGCGGGCAGTTGAAACGGGGCGAAGGGCACCGACCAGATCTGGTCAAACAGGACAAACCGCAGCCACACCTGGCCCGACTCTCCAGCGTCTGCATCTCCCAGTTGAATCACGGGCTCCCCGTCCTGGTAGGCCAGCCCCATGGTGGCCCAGGAGAGCATTGGGGCATTGTCCAGTTCTCCCTGGGTGGTGCCCAGGGGCCATTCCGCCACCTCAGATTCCAACTGAATGTGGGTTAGGGTCAGGGATGCTTCGGTCTGGCCGGAACTAAAGCGCAGGCGCACGGCATTGCTCACCTCCTTTAGCTCGCCGGTGGCGGGCACCAGGGGTAACTGCAGCCGCCCCACCATCTCCACGGTGGTGACAGTGTCGCCCTCGATATCTACCGCCTCTAGGGTGAGGGGGTAAAAGTGTAGGCCCAACAGCTCTAGATAGGCGGGGAGCTGCTCTGGGGGCGTTTCTGAAGGCTTTTCTGGGGGGGCACTCTCCCCCAGCCGCCACTCGTAACCGTTGAGGGCGTTGTAAAACTGCGATCGCGCCTCTGGATCGTTCACATCTGAGTTCAGCCTGGTTACCAGGGGCGATAGGGTTTCGTGCCGGCGGAATTGCTGGCCATCGGCCTGGCAGGGCAGATCCCGAAACCAGAACTGCCAGCTGTGGTGGCCCACCTGCAGCGCCATGGGTCGCTGCAAAGAGGTAAGGGTATAGGCCACAGTGGTGCTGCGATCGCGCTGCAGGGTGAGGGGCGATCGCACCAGGGGGCCGGTTTGGGTGGTGGCAGAGCGAGTCCAGCCCCGCTGATCCCGCAGTCCCCCTTCCTCGGGATGGGCTGCCAAGCTACCGGCGACCAGGGTATAGGGGGGCAGCCGATCTGGGGACAGCCGATCTGGGGACAGTCCATCTGGCCGCCTCTGCAGGCTGCCATTGACCAGCTGAAACTGCCCGGAAATGCCCTCTAGAGCCGCCTCCCCCGTTAACTGCAGGGGGTGATCACTGGTCAGGGTCAACTGGCCAGGATAGGTATCGAGATCCACCGCCACCTCAACCGGCCAGGAGTAAGGGTGTATCAGGTCCATTACCTCCCTGGTACCCGCCTCCACCCGGAAGGCGAGGGTGCCATCTGCCTGGGCCAGACTGGCCAGGGTGCTGAGGGTCTGCCAGTGGGTCGCCAGGGTTTCCCGGGTCAGGGGCGGCGGTGGCTGGGGGGGCTCGCCCGCAGGCAAAGGCGACAGGGCATCCGGGTCAGGAATCACCTCTGGTAATTGAGCCAGGGCCTGCACTTCGTCGGTGTAGGGCAGGTCGTGGCGGTAGTCGGCGGCCAGGGCGGCGACATCGGCCTGGGGCCGTAGCATCAGACCGGCCAGGGATAGGGACACCCAGGGTAAGTCGGCCAGGGTGCGCCATTCCTGGGCCGGGAACAGGGGGGTAAGGGCCTGGGGCCAGGTGGCCGCGCCAGTATCGTCACTGTCGCCATTCACCCCAAAAATCCAACCCTGGGGTAGTCCCTGGTCAGACACCGGCAGCTCATAGGGCATCAACTGGCGGCTGGCGCTGGGGTAGTTGGGGGGCGACTGGCTCTGGGTCAGGGGTAGGGCCTGCACCATGGGTAGGGCGTTGTGCCGTTGCCACACCAGGGGTAGGTAAGCCTGGAAGAGGTCAGTGGGCAGCACCCCTGCCGTTATCAACCGTTGCAGAGGGGGCGTGGGTGCTGACACGTCAGGGGCCGTTTCAGAGGTGTCATCCGCCAGCCAGGCTTGAGGGACAGGGTTGACCCCATAGGTAAACTGCCAACGGCCGAGCCGGGCCGATGCCGGTTGGGCGGGGGTGTGGTGGCAGGTCAGGGTGAGGCGGTCAAAGGTGCAGACCAGGGGTGGAGGGAAGACATCGGTGGCGGCATTGACAGTGGTCAGCGCCTGGGGGCGCACCCCGTCTACCCAGTCGTCGAGATCCGGCAGGGCATCCTCTATCCGGGGTTGGCCGGTACTCAACCAAAACAGGCCATTCAGGGTGAGTTGGGGCTGGGCCAGGGTGAGCTGGATTTGGCTCAGGCGCCAGGGTAAGGCAGAGTTGGCGTCCGGGTCCTCTGGCTCGACCGCCTGCAAAATCCAGGAACCGCTCAGGGCTTGGCCGTTGGTCAAGACCAGGTTCCAGGGCTGTTCGTGGCGGTGGGCGGGCCGCAGGGTGGGTTGCTGGTTGCCCAGCGACACGGCCCCCTGGAATAGGCCCGAGGCAGTTGTGGTAACCCCGGCGGTGGTTTGGGGCGGACGGGCCACCCGACTATCCAAATAGATTTGCTCGGTCAGGTTCAGAATCGGCAACTGGGCCCAGCCATTTTCCAGGGGCATAAATCCCCAGAGCAGGGGTTCGCTCAGGGGGGTAGCCACTTCCCCAGACCACAGGGGCCGGGGTTGCTGCTGGCGCGATCGCAAAAATCGCGGCACCCCCACCGGGTCAAAAGCGGTGGTCAGGTTGGTTAGGTGTATGGTCTCCTGCCAGGGCTGGCTGGGGCTGGGGCTCACCCCCTCGTAGGTAAGGGCGGCGGCCTCGGGATCAGGCGCTATGGCCGTAGCATCGGCGCTAGTGGTGAGAAACAGCTCTACTGTCCCATCTGGAGCCGTGGGAGAGGCTACGGGTTGGACCCAAACCGTGCGCGGGGTAATTTTGGCCAGGGAGGTGGGGGGCTGGGTTTGACTGCCGGGGGGCTGGTCGCTCAGGGTTAGGCTCAGTTCATCGGCGGGCAGATGCAGGATGGGGGCCTCACCCCAGGCGGTGATCTCCCAGAACAGCGGCGGCACCCCCTGGGGATTAGTCACATCCAGGGTGACCCAGTTGGGCACCGTTGGGGCCAATTCCCCTGGGGCCGGGTTGAGGGGAGTCAGGGGATTTAGCATTTGGCCCAACTGAGCCCAGGCCGCTTGTAGGGCGGCGGCCTCCCCCTGGGTGAGGCGGTCTAGCTCTAGGCTGACACGAAATTGTTGACGATTGGGAAAGGTCTGGGCCACCTGCAAAGGAGCGGCCAAAGCCTGGGACTGCCAGGGCAGGTTAACGGGGCCGTATAGGGAGAGACCACTACTGTGCACCGACACCAGACTGAGCAGACGGGCGGCCCCTTCTCCGGCCTCAACCCGATCGCGCCGTTGTTGCCAGGCGGTGGCCCTGGGCAGGGCAAGCCCCAGGGCCTGGTACAAGTCTTGGGTGGCTCTCTCTGCATCGGCGGCACTAGTGGCCAGGCGATCCAGAGGAATGGTGCCGTTTAAGCAGGTCAAAGGCGGGAAAAATGTCTCTTCGGAGCTGGAGGGAAACCGTTCGGGCCAGGCCTCGGGGTCAGCCTGCACCAGCAGCAGGCATAGCTCCCCATTGTTCAGGTGGTGCCGCAACCCCTCCGGCGGCAGGGCCGACGGCACCGTCACCGGCTGGGACCAGGTGTAGGTAACCCCCGGGCTGGGCTCCACCGTCACCTGCTGCGCCCAGCCCAGCACAATCATCGTCCCTGGCAACAGTAGCCCCTCCTGCCCCAGCCGCGATCGCGGCTGCAGATCCAGAAACAAGGAGCGAAATGCCCAGTTAGTACAGGGATCGGCTAGTTGAATCACCTGTATTTCCGCCGACCAGAATGGACCGGTAACGGAGACAGAGGTCATGGCGGTGGGGGGGATGGGTGGCATGGGGGTGGGGGAGTGGGGGAGTGGGGGAGTGTTGAGTGTTGAGTGTTGAGTGTTGAATTTTTGGGATCAGACTTCAATCCAAAATCCAAAATCCAAAATCCAAAATTTGCCTCATTCCTCCTTGGCCCTAAGATCTATCAAAGGGCTGGGCTGGGCGCTGCCGCGGCGGGCGCGGATCTGCAGTTGGTTACCTTGCAGGTCCAGGGATTGCTGGAAGAGGCGTTGGATGGCTTGCTGGTCCGGAGGCAGAGGAGCAACTAGGTTGCGCAACGCCTGTCGCTCGGCCACCGTCATCAGGCCGTGGTAACGGATTTGGGCACGGCCCAGCAGCAGTTTGGCCTGGAGGCTATCGGGTAGGTTTGATGGGAAGGGACGCTGGGGGGAGGGGGTATCGAAGGGTAGGGTACTCTCCTGTTGGCTGAGTTGGGCATGGAGATCGGCGATCGCGGCTTTGAAGGCGGTATCCCCAGGAATTTGGGCCAGGGCGTCTAATTGTTCCTGGTGATGGACTGGCCCCAGCCAGCTCACCCGGTCTGGCTGAATCACCAGTTGGTGGGTCAGCAGGGTGCTGGCTTCCCCAGCAGGAATAAAGTCGGGTAATTGGTCGGCAAACTGATTGGCCAAGCCCTCGACCCGCAGCAGATCGGGCAGTTGCTGGGGTTGGGGGCGGGGGTGTAGCCCTGGGGCTGCGATCGCCACCACTGGGAACGCCTCTGCCGGGGTAGCGAGCAGTGCCGCAATGGCTTCCTGCAGGGCTGTATCTTGGGCGGCGGCGGCTTGCAAATCGGTCAAGGCCCGCCGTTGAGGCCTGGTTAATATTCCCGCCGACCACACCAGCTGATGGGGGTACAGGTGTAGCCGCCCCTGTAGGGGAGTGGCCAGGCTGTAGTCGGGTAATTCCCGAGACAGCACCAGTTCCTGCCGCCCCTGGATCAGGCGACGAACCACGGGCACCAGGTCGGCGGTTTGGGCCCAGTCTTGCAAGGTGGCCATGGCCATATCGGTGAGGGGGCCGGTCCAGGTGAGTTGGGTATAGGCGGAGCCGTCCTGATTTTGAGAAAGCTGCACCTGACTGGCAATCGCCGATGGAATTTGATCCAGCCCCTGGGGAGCCACAGCCCGAGCGATGGTAGGTGCAGGGGCGATGGCGATGGGGTCTATAACGACTGACTCGGTAGACTCAGCCGCTGCGATCGCCAGGGCATTCACCAGAGCCCCCAGGGCTTGCTGGAAGGTCTCGTCCCCTGGGATTTCCCGCAGGGCGTCGAGTTGTTCCTGGGAGGGGAGATCCCCTCGCCAGGTAAGGGTTGAAGCCGCTGGATCAAGGTGCAATTGGTCCTGGAGCACCGCAGGTAGATCCGCCTGGCGAGGGCGAGTCAGTTGCCGCAGGGCGGCCTTGAATTCGACATCCCCTGGCAGGCCCAGCAGCGCATCTGTCTCCTCTTCAGTCAAAACTCCAGTGCGTACCAGCACCAACTCCTCCGGCTCCGGAAAATCAACCACCGCCTGCAGGTCAGGGGTGAGTGCGGCCACCCGGTCAGCGGCGGGCTGCTCGGTAATGGCTTCCTGGCTGAACCAGCTCTGATACAGCGCATCGATGGCCTGGCCATCGGCCCAGTCGTCAAACAGTTGAGTCACCATTGGCTGGGAGGCGGGTTCAAACCGCGCCATCAGGGCATCGCGTTCTATGGCGGTCAGACTCTGCCGTAGGCGCAGGTACTGGCGACCCAACTCCACCGTAAACACGGCTTGATCAAGCTGGTCCATCAACTGCTGGAAGGCAGCCAGGAAGGGATCCTCAGGCCGTAGCACCGCCTGCACCCGGTAACGTAAGTCGGCGGTGGACATGGGCACCACCCCCTGCCAGCGTAAGTGGCTGGCAGGAATTGTTAAGTTGCTGAAGTTTACTTGAATTTGGGCGGCTAGCTGGTCTCGATCTACCCGAGGCCAGACAAATTCAGCATCGTCCACCCGCTGTTCAAACTCAATGTCCTCGCTCTCCCGGTTACTGGGGTACTGATCCGCTGGAAACCGCTGCCGGATTTGTGCGATCAGCGTCTGGACAGTTGGCGAAAAGATCCCTGGCAACGCTGTGCGCAACTGCTCCTGTTGAGTGGAAGTCATAGGACCAGTCCATCTCAGGGTGTAGGTAACCAGCCGGAGGGCAATAGACCTCTGGCTAATAACGAGCGGCAGTCCTTCTGGCACCTCTGGGGTGTTGATGGGCGTGAGGGGAGGCGTAGCAGCAGAGAACTCAACATATACCGCATCAATCTGCTCGATTAGCTGATTCACCGCCATGTTGAAGCGAGCATCCCCCATCAACCCCTGCAGCGCTTCCCGTTCCAGGGAAGAGAGGCCGTTGCGCCAGTGCAAAACCCAACCAGGGTCAGCCGCTGGAGGATAGGTCAGCTGAATGGTCAGGGTGCCAGGTAGAGGGGCATTGGGGCGGGGGCGCACCAGCACCCTGTAGGCGCTGGTAAAGTCAGACAGTCTGACTCGCTCACTCAAGTTTTCCACCGCTTGGTGGAAGGGGGGGAAGTTTTGATGGTAGGTGCGCAGCTCATCCTGCTGAGCCACCGATAGGGCCCCCCGCCAGATTAGCCGTAGTCGCTGATCGCTGGGGGTAGCTTCGGGTAGAGCCGCTCGCAAAACCAGCTGGTTCTGGAGAGACAGGGGTAGCACCAGCCCTGAAACCAAATCAGGGCGGTAGGGCAGTGCGGGATAGTCCACCTTGGCCAGCAGGGCCGGAGGCAGGTTCGCCAGGCTATGGGCGGTGATGGGATGGCTGGAGAACCAGGTATCCAGATAGGTGGCAACCTGGTCGTCATCTAAATTCAGCCCATGATTGGCCAATTTGGCTGGGCTCAACTGGCGGGCGATCAGGGCCAGCCACAGGTTGTGGCGATCGCGCCGGGTCAACATACTGATCACTGACAGCCAGTGATCTGCAAAAGCCACCTTGCTGGCGGTGGGCGATCGCAACGGCCCTAAGCGATCGTGCCGCAGCTCGATTTCGCTGAGCTGTTGCAGGGTAGTTTCCAACTGGTAATCCCCATGGGGCTGATCCGCCGTGGGCGAGTTAAGCTGCACCACCTCGGCCAAATACCGACGCCCCAACTGGCGCCGGGTGTAGCGTCCTGGGGCAGCCGCCTCAGGGGTGGTCGCCTCAAAGAAATATTCCGCCTGGACTTCGATGTTGCCACTGAACCGCTCCACGATTTGATACACCACCTCTGGGTCGGGCAGCGAAGCGTACTTGCGGGTCAGCTCGGTAAGCCCTTCAATTCCGGGGGTATCTTTGCGCAATGGCGCTTCTGCCGCCCACCGTTTCTGGGCATCCTCGGGCATACAATCCCAAAACCGCCGTAGGGGAATCTGGATACGGCGGGTGCGCAGAGAAACTGTCTCGCCCTCGAAGGGGGCAATCGGCGTCCAGTTCAGGGTCAGGGCATCCACCCAGGCTTCCGGATCGGGAGACCGGTACTCAAAGTCTTGCTGGATGGCTTCATTGGTTCTGGAGACGAGGGTAGAGGTCTGGGCCACGGCCAGGAACCGGTGGTGATAGAAATAGGGCAGGGCCTGCCACTGCAACACCATGGCCCCCTGTTGAAAGGGGCTGAGACGATGGGGCAGATCGAGGCTACGGGCCACATCTGCTTCAACTTGGGTCAAATCCACATGGTCTGGCCGCTCGGGGTAGGCCGCAGGCAGGGCCGGATAGACCTGTTCAATCGGCTCCAGGACCAGGGACTGATTGCCGGTACTAGCGTCCCTCAGTTGGCTGGGCCATTCCGGGTCGGCCAACCGACGCATCAGGGTAAAGGCCATGCCCCGAAAGTCCAGCTGGCGGGCCAGGGTTTGGTTGCGCTGGGCCAGCCGTTGTTCCGGATGCTGGGCCAGCATCACTTCCCAGGTGCGGCCAGGGGGGGCAGACTGGCCAGGGCTGCTGGTGGCATCCAACCGTTCGGAATGAATGATCAGCGGGGCCTCCACCGGCTGGGTGCGATCCAGCACCACATCCAGGCCCCCCACCTGGGGATCGGGGACGATGTCGGCCATAACCACCGCCACCTCTGGCCGTTCTTCTGGAAACAGGACCGGCGATTGCAGCAGCCCCTGCCAGAGCAGTTCATAGCGGCTGTAGGGGCGAATGTAGTAGCGGTAGTTATGGGCCCAGCGGCTTTCGATCAGGTGGTCGTAGCGCAGCCGACCACTGGGGTCGGGGCTGGCGTAGGCGGGGGTACCCCGCTGGGGATAGGCAGTGGCCAACCAGGGACCCGGGGCGGTTTGGTTCAGGCTGTTAACCTGGTCCGTGACCACGCCACTGGCATCAAAGAACCGCTGGGCCCAGGCCAGCACATCGGGCAGCACGGCGGCAATGTCATCAGACGTATGCACAGGTACGTGAATGCGGTTAGGGCCTGGGGTGTCGTCGGGGTTGAGGAACTCCAGATAGTCTCTCAACAGCCGCCACTGCCGCCCCTCCAGGGTGGTGGGGTTAGCCCATTCCTGGGCCAGGGTTTCAACGTCCACCGTAAAATAGGCGGAGCGTTCGTCCGTGGGCAGGAAGGGGGTGACATCATCGACCTCTGGAATCTCGGCTCCCTCAGACAGGCCTTCCACATTCAGGACTACGGTGGGTAAGGTGGCACTGCGCAATAGCAGGGTGGTTTCCCCGGTTAAGGGCAGCACCAGAGAGAACTGTGTCGGTTTACCTGCGGAGGTGGCGGGCAGCTCGATCTGGCCGCGATCGCGATTCGACGGGTCAATCACACTGCAAGGGGTGGGCAGGGTCAACAGCAGAGGCACAGGGGTGCCTGCCCGTCCCCGAATGCGTACTTGGCCGTAGCGCTGCCGCTGCTGAATCCGGGGCCGCAGGCTGATCTGGACCATGGCTAATAACCCATCCAGTTCCAGGCTATCCGTGGCTTCGGGGCTGATGCTGTGGGAGGGTTGCACCAGCAGTTCAAGATACAGATGGGGTAGATAGGCCTGCCAATCTCCCAACCCTCCCGAGGCGCTTTGCAGGGGCGCTAGCACCGCTTGGATCGCAGTCACCAGCTCAGTGCCCGTGAGCAGGTCGTTGGTGGTCTGCGATCGCAACGACAGCCCTACCGACAATCCCAGCCGCTGTAAAATTCCCCAGCCGTAGGGGTCCGCCTTAAAGGCGGTAGAGTTGAGGAACCCGGTCAGATCCACCGGCTGCATCGGTGGGGTGGTCTGCACGTCCAGGGTGTAGCTGGTTTCCAGGGCGAGCAGGATCTGTCGCAGCAGCGGGTGTAGCCCCTCTGTCTGGGTGCGTTCTGGGTTGGTCAGATCGGGCCAGGCGGGCCACACCAACATCGACTCCCGCCAGGAATACCATGCACCCAAGTCAAGCTCAGACCGCTGCTGAGCCTTGGCCTCTGGGCTGCGGCGACGCAACCCGGCACTGGGGTACCAGGCCTCCCAGGCACTGCCATTCAGGGTATCCTCTGGGGTCAGCCAGAGGTCCTCGGCTGGTAGCATCTGCACCTCTTGCACCAGCTTCAAGGCCCGGGCAAAGGCCTCGGGATCTTCCCCTTGCAGTACCTGGTCCGTATGGGCATCCACATCCAACTGCAAGATTTCATAGCCTGCATTCAACGCCAGCGGGTACTGGCTTTGATCGCTAGGCCCCTGGTTCCAGCGGCAGCGTACCAGCCGTAAATGGGCCGGATGCTGGCCATAGCCTATGGCTGTGGCCAAGTTCTCCCCCTGCCGCAGTTGGCCATAGTTGGGTTGGGGCATAGGCACATGGGCGGTGCCAGTGCTCGCCCGCAGGTCCTCCGGTGGCAGCACTGGTAAGCGGATGGGCTGGGGCAGCCATTCCAGCTCCGATAGCTGCCGCTCTTCCCTGCCGTCAGGGGTTTCCAGCCGCAATAGCAGTTCCACCGGGGCCAGGGCCGAGGGTACCCCATTGGCCGACTCGGTTTGTACATAGACCCGCCAGGATAAGGGCTGCCACTGGGGGCGCTCCCCAGCCGGGAAAATGCCTGCCGCTTGCAGATCCGTCAGGGGAATCCGGGCCTGGCGTCGGCTCTGGGGTCCCCTGGCCCTGAGGGGAATGGCAATGTCCGTGGGTAGAGGCCGGGCGTTGCTGGTGGGCAGGGTCTTGGTGCGAGGTCCCTGAATTGAGTTGTCCAGGCCATAGCTGCCAATGGGCAATAGGGTTTCGCGGCGGAAAATCAGCCGATAGTGGGCAATGGGTACCAGGGGCCCCTGCAAGGGGGGAGCCGGGTCGCTCCAGGTCACCCAAATTCCCTGATCTGCTCCCGGTTCATCGACTGCCTCATCCCCTGGTAACTGGGGCAGCAAGAGGGGTGGAGCTACGGGGCGATCGCTGATCGGGGTCAGCAGGGGGTCTGATCCCTGGCCAGGGGGGGCATCGATCACCAGGGTTTGGTCCGCCTGGCGCCGTAGCCGATAGCTCACCCGTAGTTGGGCGTCCACTGGTACCCGGGGGGGCTCGTTGGGATAGCGGCTGGCCACCAGGGTGAGGGGGCGACCGCGATGGTTGGCCAGGTCGATGGGGGTAATGGTATACACATAGCTACGGCCGGTGACGGGCAGGTTGGCCTGATCCTCTAGGGTTTCGGCGTTAAAGTGATCGACTACCTGGAAGCGGGGCTGCAGGTGTTTGAGCACCCCACCGTTGTCATTGGCGTCAAAGTGCAGCACTTCGGCCCCTTTCACGGTGTACACCGCTTCCTGTTCGCTGCCGTCCAGGGAGCGGCGCAACACCTGGTAGTGAATCAGGTGCTGTTCCGGGTCCGCCTGGCAGGCACTACAGTTAGCCTCGGGGCGGTCTGGCCACACCAAATCCCAGGCGAAGGCGATGGTGTTGGCGTCGGTAAACTGTTCCACCCGCTGGAACTGGGGTGGATGGGTGGCAAAGTTGGTGCTGGCCACATTGAAACTGCGCACCTGGCGCACCTCTTGCCGATCGGGGCTGGTACTGGTGGGTCCCAGACGTTGATAGATCTTGGGTAGGGCCGCCGCTTGTTCCTGGGGGGGAATCGCCTGGCTAAGCCAGCGGGGAGGCTCGCCCTGGTAGCGGAACACCAGCCCCATCTGGAACCCAATCATGCCCCTGATCGAAGGCTTTTGGTCTGTGGGGGCCGCAGCATAGTCCCGTAGGTCACTTACCAGGTCCTGCATCACCAGCCCCCGCAGTTGATGGGCCTGCTGGTTCAGATCCGAGATGGCGTCGGCTTCGCCAGTGTCGTTGTAGACCGTGGTGTTGGGCTGGAAAGCGGCCTCTAGGGCCTGGTCGTAGGCAGAATTAGGGTCTCGCTTGAAGAACGGGGAACCACTGAACTGCTCGACCGCCCCTCGCACTGCCGACTCAAAGGAATCTGCGGTGGGGTTGTGCACCCGCTCATCCGTGAGGGTCTGCTCATGGTTGCGATCGCTCAGGAGATCAGGATCTCCCTGGGGCAGGTCGTTCTCATCGACAATAAAGCCAAACACCAGGTAATCCTTCAGGGCTTGGCTGCCCTGTACCGGTTCCCCGTTGTTGTCTACTTCGGGCTGCTCTGTGTCGGGGTCAAAGCGGGTTCCCGAGATCACCGTGGCCTCCCAGTTCACTCGCCAATCAAAGGGTTCCTCGGCAGAGCGGGGCTGCCAGTCCCCCAGCAGGGGGTCGTACTGCTCTAAGGCCAGGGCGTCCCCGGTCGGCAGATCCAGGCTAAAATCGGCCACCACCGGATTAGCCTGATCTATGGAGGGAGGGACTGGTAAAAAGCCCCGCTCCTCAATGTCCAGGCTGCCCACCGGCGGTTCTCCCCGAGGCATCAGCACAAAATAGCCATAGGGGTCCTGGGTCGATCCATCCTCTGTTTTCCCTGGGGCTTCGATCCAGAAGACATCGTAATTGGGGGCGGCGAAGCTGCGATCGTTCAGGAAGTCTTGCAGCGCTCTTGATCGCCCTGAGGAAGAGTCCGTCGCCTGCTGGGCTGTGGTTGTTTCCACTGTACTGCCTGTGGGAACCGCAGCCACCCCGGCAGGTCTGGCCATCGCCGCAGGAGGGGCCATCGCCGCCGGACTGGCTGTCATAGCCATGGGCTGAGGAGATGACGCGATCTCCGGGGTACCACCGCCCACCCCAGGCACCGCCTCCACGTCCGTTGCTTCCAGGCCCATATTTAAGAAGGGTTCCGTGCGACTGCGGGCAATTTGGATATTGTGTTCTCGGAAGCCCACCCGCACGCTCAGTTGAATTCCCCGGCCCATGAACCGTACTGACAGGGTGCCGTGGGCCCGGAACCCAGCCCCGTTGGGGTTGACCCCTGCCAACCCGATTTCGGCGGCGGCGGTAAATTCTAGGGAGAAGCTGAGGCGGAACCGACGGGTGACAAAAATAAACTTGATCCAAAACTCAATCGCCACCCGAATCCGCAATTCCAGGCCAATGGCGGCATAGAAGGCTGACCCGCCAATCGGGTCGTTAAAGTCCATCAGGCCGATGTAGCGGGCGCCAAAGGCGGCATGCACCTCCGCCGAGACCCTGGCCCCAAACAGGCGCAGGTTCTTGTCTGCCTCAAATCTGAAGCCCCCCCGGGCATAGAAACTGACTCCAATTACCAGGTTGTCGGTGGAGGTGCGGAAAATGGCCCCGCCTCGAATATCCACTTCCAGCGGCCCAATCTTAGTGGACCAGCGCAGCATGTTAGGCCAGCCCAACTCTGCATGGACCAGCCCCGGTTCAATCAGCAGCGTGGCCGAAAACTGGCCATTGTTGACAATCCGCTCCACCATGGGGGGAATCGGCACTAGATGTCCCAGACTGCCATCGGGGTTAGAGGAAATTTGGGCAATAAAGCGCTTTTGCCGCACCGACAGCAGCACAAACCCACTGAACAGCGGCCGCTCCCGCAACCCCTGCTGATTGGTGACAAAACCCCAGTAGTTGGTGTTCAACCAGCAGCGCACCGCCATAAAGAAGGTCAAATCGCTGCGGAAAGCGATGATCGCATCCATCACGTACAGACAGGGCAGCACCCGCTCTGCCGCCTCTACCCACTTGAGGGAATTGGGGGAAGCCGAGGTTTGGGAAATCAAGGCCCGCAGCACAATGGTCCAGCGCAGAGGTTCCCCCTGCTGTTCTAGATCCACGGCCCAGCGATCGCGGCGGGTCAGATCCCCCTGGGTCCTAGACAATTGCCGCAATTCCTGCAGCAGGCTGCGCAGGTCCCCCGCCTCATCGGCAGCCCGAATGCTGGCAATGGTGTAGCGGTAGCCAAAGCCCAGGCCCACCTCTCGAATGTAGAGTTCCACATAGGGGATGCGGAAGGTGACCTGCTCAATCTGCAGGAAGATGAACCAGGCCCGTACCCAGGGCGCGGTTTCATCCCGACGCACCCGCAGGAAGGAAAAACTGGCCGCCATCACCGGCATGCCCTTGATCTCTAACCGCCCTTCTCCGGCAAAGCCAGTGGCGTCGGGTTCGTCGATAAACTCGACCACCCCATACAGGTTAAAGGCTTTGCCCGCACTGATTTCCACGGTCAGCTCCCGCAGATAGAGGCGGGGAATAAAGCTACCTGGCCGGGGCAGTCCCACATACAGATCATGAACATCAATCCGGGCACTAATGGCGTCTCCACCCCCCTGGGCAAACTTCACTTGCCCGGCAATCCGCATGGCCCCAGCCCCATCGAACTTGTCGAACTGGGGCACAAAGCCAAAGCCGCGAATCTCCATTTCAAAGCAGCCCAGTAGGTTGAAAGACACCGGCTTGGGCAGATCGATCAGGAAATTAACATGGCGGGCAATGACACTGAAATCCCCGGTCAGGGGGCAGTCCACCATTTCAATTTTGATCGCACTGAGCACAGCCAGGGGGCCGTCCGGGCTATCCCCAGGGGCTAGGCGGAACTGGGCACTGCCGGTGAGGGTGAAGTAGAGGTGAAACTTACCTTCGTTGACAAATTTCAGCCCAATGGCATCCACCGCAAACTCAAACCGGGTGCCCTTACAACTGAGTAGCTTGTCTTTGCTGAGGCGGGCACTGCCCTCCACCAGGGTGAGGTTGCCGTCCCGCTGGGCAAACTGTAGCGACACATCCACCATGGCATCCCCCACCAGGGCCGGGGGCAGGGGGCCTGAGCCTGCCAGGGTAAACGCCTGGATCCGGTTTTCCACGATGGACAACCGACTGCCATGGAACCGGAAGCGGGTATCTACCCCATTCAGGCGGGCAGGGCGATCGGTAACAGCGGCGGTAATGCTCAGCCCCTTGGCGGAAATGGCCAGGTCGCTGATAGCAAAGGTGATGGGGTCATCGCTGGCCCGGGTGTAGTCCACCTCGATCACCGCCCCGTTGCCCTGGATCAGTTTGTAGTCATAGTTTTGGGTGATCAGGGTGAGGTGGTGGTAGCGGGTATCTCCGGTCAACTTGCCCCCCTGGAATCGCCAGGTGAGGCCCAGAAACTGCTTTTCCGGTAGCTGCTCTTGATCTGAAAGCAGCCGAATGCCGCCACTGTGCTCGACCCGGAAGGCAAAGGTTTCCCAGTTGAACTTCAAATTAATGCTGGTGTCAAATTCCAGCTCACCAATCTGCACCCCAATGGCCAGGGGCATGGAGAGTTCGTGGGTGCTGAAATTGGCATGGGCCCGAAACGTCCGGCTGTTGTGGTTGACCCGAATTCGCTGTTTGGGTACCCGACTGTTGCCGCTGCTGTCTGTGCTGTCGTCTGCCGGGCGATTTAAAAAGGGTAGGGTAAAGGGGTTCAGGGTGACAGTGAGACCGGGTTCCAGGGCATCGTTAGCGGTCAGGTCTTGAAGGTCATCAGGTGTCTGTGGCTCAGTGGCAGGGTCGGATTCCCCACCCCAGTCACCCCCTCGCAGGGGAATGAAGTCTCGGAAACTGTTGACGGTTTTTGCCGCCAGGGGGTCGGTGCCGTTGCGATCAAAGCTCAGGTCCGTCAAGGGCTGGTTGAGCTGCTTGAAAAAGCCCGGTAGCCCCCCTTGATCTAAGCGAATCTGCAATAGCACCAAGCTCACTGGTACCCCTGGCATGGCATCCAACTGCAAGAAGGGGGCCTGGCCATCGGTGGGCTCACTGTTGTCGTCACTGGGGGGTTGCAATTCGCGATCGCCCTGCCGCTCCCAGGAAAAATTAGTGTAGGCTTTGAAGCCCTGTTTAGGATCTAGGGTCTCGGGATCTAGCTTGTCCCGAGGATCTAGGGTCAGAATAAAGGCCAGATTATCTAGCCGTTGGGGATTGTCTAGGGATTGCAACAGTAGGGTGAATTTCACCCGATTCGAGGTCGCCAGCTTAAACCCAGGCAAAGTAAAGGTTTTTTCCACCCCCGAGGCCGCCCAGTCCAGCCGAATCTCTGGAATTGGGCGGCCAAATAACACCCGCAGGGTGGTGGTGGTTTCTACCGGGGCGCTCTGGTCAAAAAAGTTGGGGGCCAACTCCCGCAACCAGTAGTTAATCCGGGTTTCTTTCCAGCGGATGGCGAAGTACGCTTCGGTTAACCGCAGCGCCTCCAACTCCAGAGGAATAGCTTCATTGACCCCCGATTCTAGTCGGTTAAAGGCGGAGTCAGCTAGAGAAAGCACCTGGTCCAGGCCAAAGCACAGCTTCAAGTGTCCAGCAACTTCAAAGCCGGGGACCAGGCTGCTGCTGAGGCGTAGATCGTGGATGTCCAGGCAAATCTGGGAAGGGGCTTGTCCCTGGTTCAAGGCGAGGCGCAGGCGCAGACTGGTCCATGCGATCGCCACCCCAATGCCACTCAACTGAAAGATCCGGGCCGGAAATTCCAGCACCTGATTCAGCACAGTATTGGGGGAGAGCCGCCCCTGCGGATCAACGTAGGTCCCCGGAATCACCACTTCCGCCCCCTGGGGTAACCCCACTCCCAGGGCGGCCAACTGGATGCCCGTCACCATGATATCGTCCGATTCAGCATCCCGATCCCCGACCAAACTCAGGGACAAATCGTCATAAATCGGGATGTTAACCATGTCGTTTAGACCTTAAGACATTGGGTGAATTCTTAGACCTCGTTTCCAGCGCCCTGCCCCCTCCTGGACAGGACCACATTGGGCAATGGTTAGCCCATTGGATTGCAGATCAATCAAACACAGCCTGAAGCAGCTGTGCCAACGGCAAATCATTCAAAATCAACAAACTAAAACAGACGTAAACCAGTTAACCGTCAGGGATGACCACCAGCCTTAAACGCAGTTGGTACCCATGGATATCGCAGCGATCAACTGCGATCACAGTATCCAGACATCAACAACCCTGGTCGCTAGTAGTGAGGCTGCCTAAAACCTAACGAACCAATCAGCATGGTCAGGAACTCAATTTAAAATGGATTATACGGAAGACTTCTGCCGGAGCTCAATTTTTTTAATCTTTTTGATCTAATTTTACCTTGCGATTGACTTCGCAATATAAGCACACAACGCTTCTATGCCAAAGGCCCGATGGGGTGATCTGGGTGTCTGGCCATGGGAAGTGGTGTTGCACAGGGGCCAGGTTTACGTCTAAATCAGTCCTCCAGACTTGATCGGTCGGTGAGCATCCATCACCCTGTTGATGGGTGCTGCTTAATCGGGCTGGGGGATGGTGTCCCGCAGGGCAGGACGCTGATGCAGTTGATCAAACCAGTGGGCCAGACGGGGGTAGCGAGACTGCCAGCCCTGGCCAAAGCGTAGGCTGTAATAGCCCAGGCCAGATACGGCTGCAATATCCACGGCACTGAGGCGATCGCTGAGTAGATAGGGCGTCAGCTGTAATTGCCGCTCAAACACTGTCAGCAACCGATCAATCACCACCTGGTGCTGGGCCTGAACCTGGGCATCAGCGCGATCGTCTTTGCGGGTTTCTAACCAGAGGGCCACCACTTGGTCGGTCATAGCATCAGCCAGTTCTTCCCCCTGGTGACAGCGCCATCGCTCCAGGCGATCGCTCGGGTAAAAGGAGGGCTCAGGGTAGGTGTTGTCCAAGTACTCGATAATCAGGGTCGAATCCCAAAACACCAGGCCATTGTCATCCACTAGCACTGGAATCTTGCCGATCGGGTTTAGGCGCAAAAACTCGGGAGACTTTTGCCGAATGTTGGTGTCCACGTGTTGGTAAGGGAGTTGCTTTTCAGCCAGAACAATGCGGACTTTGCGGGCATAAGGCGATCGCCCACTGTAGTAGAGTTGCCGAGCCATGATCTACCGATGGATTAGGTGAACGTTTTCATTCTGCCGAATCAACCCTATGACTCAAACAAATGGGAACTCAGGTTGATTTCCTTAGAAGCCTGGGGTCACAATAGACATAACCTAGTTTTTAGAGCCTTGTTCGTGCTTCGTTAGCCTGTATGACCGCTACTCCATTCCTGCGCCAGCCTCAAGACTATTTGGCTAAGCCTGATGCCGCCCCAACGTCTCAGTCAGCCGTGACCGTGGATGTGGTGATTGTCGGGGGTGGCATTGTTGGCTTGACCCTGGCCCTAGGTTTGATCCCTTCAGGCATGCAAGTGGCTGTGGTAGAAGCCCAAACCCCAGAAGCGGCAGCATCACGACAGCGGGCCTATGCCTTTTCCCTCACCTCTGGGGATATCTTCAAAGGATTAGGGCTCTGGCCGCAGGTGGGACCGCAGATTACTCATTTTCAGCAAGTGCGCCTGTCTGATGGCGACTACCCTCGGGCCGTACAGTTTGTGCCAGCAGACTTGGGGGCCGAGGCGGTGTATTACGGGGCAGAGCACCCGGTGCTGATGCAGGCTCTGCAGCAGGCGGTGGAGCAGGCGGCCAACATCCACTACTTTAGTTCGGCCAGTCTGACCGTGGACCTGCAACCGGGGAGTCACCAGGTGATGGCACGACTGACCACCCCCGAGGGCGATCGCCCCTTGCAGGCGGCTTTAGTGGTGGCCGCTGACGGTAAGCAGTCTCCCCTGCGGCGGCAAGCTCAGATTCAAACCTTTGGGTGGCAGTATTGGCAGTCCTGCATCACCACTGTGCTAGAGCCTGAGGCAGACCATCAAAACACAGCCTATGAGCGGTTTTGGCCCAGTGGGCCGTTTGCCATTTTGCCCCTGCCAGGCCAGCGCTGCCAGATTGTTTGGACGGCCCCCCATGATCAGGCTAAGGCTATGGTTGATTTGCCAGAAGCCGAATTTATGGCCGAGTTAGAGCGTCGCTATGGCCGCCAAATGGGGCGACTCAAGCGGTTAACCACGCCTGCGATGTTTCCGGTACAACTGATGCAATGCAATCGTTACGTGCAGCATCGGCTAGCCCTAGTGGGGGATGCGGCCCACAGTTGCCATCCTGTGGGGGGGCAGGGTCTAAATATGGGCATTCGAGATGCGGCGGCTTTAGCTGAGGTGCTTAGTGATGCCTATGGTCGAGGGTTAGACCTGGGTACAGTGAACGTTCTACGCCGTTACGAGCGCTGGCGGCGCTGGGAAAACTGGGTCATTCTGAGCTTCACTGACCTGCTCACCCGCAGTTTTTCTAATCATATTTGGCCTTTAGTGATTTTACGTCGGCTGGGTATAGAGGGGTTGAATGCCATCCCCCCGTTGAAGCGCCTCGCCCTTCGCCTGATGACGGGTCGACTGGGGAAAGTTCCCCGTTTGGCTCAGGTTGGACGGCGTTAGTATTGGTATTGCACTTGTGACTGGGTGTAGTCTTGCAGCGGAACCGCCCGATTAAGCGCTAAATTTTTGGCAAATTTCCGCAGGTTTTCATAATTATGTTGACTACAAATTAGCCGCCCCTGCCCAAAGTACTGACTTTGATCGTCTCGTAATTCAACGGCAAAGTCTGATATGTACACTGAAAAGATTTTAGTGGTGAGCTTCATGGGACTTCCTTCTCTTTCGAAATTGATGCTGTCGAGATTGATCTTTCAATAGCTCAGATGACATCAATCACCTGCCAGCTCAGTCATGAAAGATATTGGTAAAAACGATCAAGATACTGATGGCGCGATCGCACTGGCATGGGTATAGCCTACCCTTGCTCTGGAAAATCATCGTGTAGGTTAGCAGGATCAACGTAATAACAAGCTGCACTATCCAGGCAGATGCGAGCCCAACCAGCATCGCTTACCCCTACCAATTCATAAGTGGAATCTTGAACAAAATAGCCCCGATGATCTCGTGTACCAGGAAGTACGCTGACGGTATAACGATCTTGAATGAGCATGTTCATAATGTTTTTTTGTGAAGAGCAGTTAATTTTTGAGTTAGCTTCATTTAGTTACCCCAATCTTATATGAAGAAAAGATGAGGTAGTTATATTTTTCAATAATGGTTTTTAATCTTTACTTTAAAGGCGAGATAATGTTTCGCCTGCGACGATTAAACAAGAATCTTGATAAATATTTGTAACAGTGTCGGTATTCAATGCTGCTGGTCAGTGGCTTTGGTATAGCCAGCCCTGGTTAAGGGGACAGCAACGACGTAGAATTTTCACAGAGAAAGCAATTTTTGTAAGCATTCTGCTCGCGTCTGGCTGACCAGATCGGCTAAGGCAGGCTCGTCTAGTGGCCCTGTTTCAATCGCCAGCACACCCTCTTTACGGCAAAGCTTAGGTTCTACCGGGCGATCGACGATAAACTCAGATGCCACGCCTGATTCAGCCTGACTAATTTCGGCCAAAAGAAACTGTATGGCCTGGAGTTTTTCTGCCCGAGACAATTCCCGCAGGGCCGCTAAAAGGGTTACAAGGGTCATTAGCGTAATCTCGGCAATGGTTGCTGCCCTAAGAGCGGTGCCTAATTGTCCTGATTATAAGTACATGGACACAATGACTGACTGATCCTTGATCCGGCCTTCGACTCCGCTCAGGCCTCATCGACTCCGCTCAGGCCTCATCGACTCCGTTACTCCTCCGGAGCCGCTTTGCGAACAGGCCTCGTCGCTGGTTGAGCGGAGTCGAAACCAGCAACGTTGAGGCCTTTATTTTTGCCCACCTACTTACCACCGGCTCAAAAGGCAGCCAACTGACTCAGGGCAAACTATCATCCGTTTCAGCTTGGGCTTGTAACCAAGCGGCAAAGGCGGACTCGTCTGTCCAGCCTGCCAGAGCCGCCTGTAGCGCAGCCAACTGCTCCACGGAGAGGGCCTGTACTGCGGCCACCGACTGGGGAGACAAGGCTGCTAAGTGAGTCGTTAACTGCTCCACGGTCAGCGCCTGGCGCTGCTGCTGCGGCGTTAGCCAGGATTGCAAGTCTGAACAGTCAGTTCCCTCCTCAGGATTTGCTGAAGCAGGCCTTTGTCTAATCCTAGAGCTTAGCAGGCGTTCTCTGTCTGAGATCCCAGGGTTCTAGCCGCAGACTTCGGTGTTTTAGCCAAGGTTAGGGCAGAACTCTGGGATCTGGCGTACCACCCTACTCGCAGACGTGGCTCAGCGCCAGGCGGCCATCGGGGAGTTGGTAGACGCCGTCGGGTTCTTGCTGGAGATGCTCCTAAGGTCGAAATACGCGATCGAAGGGGTCTTTTCGATAACGGCGATAGATATCAAAATCTTTGTCCAGAGTGGCGATCGCAGCAATCCCTAACCGCTCAGAGATGGCTATCAGTCAGTAAGCCTGTATTGACCAGAATGGCAGGGTTAAGGCTGCATGGTTAGGCTTGATGGCGAGCGTGAATCCGATCGCGAATTAACTGGCGACGAGTGTCGCGATCGGAAAGCCCCCCAACTGAAAGTAAGTGCTGGGGTAAGCCTTCCATGCGCTCTAGAACGGTCTGCTGAGGCGACGCGGTGGGTACAACTTCTTGTTGAATGAGCTGGACAAGAAAGTTAAGCAAGGTGAGTTGCTCGGTCAGTGCCAGCTTTTGTATCTGCGGAAAGAGGTCTTGCGCCTGCATGGGTGAAACCTGCCTCCTTTGCTTAGTACCTCAATTCTAGTGCTTAGTACCTCAATTCTAGTCAGTTATGCCCTGGTTACATGAGGGCACCTCGATTAATTGTTTTTTGGGTTAGTTAGGATCTCAAATGAGACGACCCCGGTAGGACAGTTGACTTCATTATGCCGGTAGGCTGTGAGCGATTACCCCAATCGTGCTTCACG
>SLIY01000274.1 GCA_007135385.1 Leptolyngbyaceae cyanobacterium CSSed165cm_216 | reverse complement strand
TTAATAAGCTGGGCTGGCTAAATACGAAATCACCACTCCCAAGGCTGACCCGACAATCACCTGAAAGGGAGTATGGCCGAGTAGCTCCTTGAGGCGGTCTTCGCTGAACTCGGGCTTCTCTTGAAACAGCTCATCAATAATTTGATTCAATACCTTGGCCTGCTTACCTGCGGCTTGGCGCACCCCGGCGGCGTCATACATGACAATGATTGAGAAGACGAGGGTGGCGGCAAACGTGGGGCTGGCCCAGCCTAGGGTCTGACCAATGCCGCAGGTTAGGGCTGTCACCAGGGCCGAATGGGCACTGGGCATCCCCCCCGTACCTACCAGCACCCGTAAATTTAGCTTGCGATGCCAGATCACCTCAATCATGGCCTTGATGATCTGGGCCGTGAAACAGGCGATTAGGGCTACCAGTAGGACATGGTTGTCCAAAATATCGCTAAAATTCTCCATTAGCTTACCCTCAGCCCTAGTAGGTGCGGTTGATAATGTAATCGGCAATGGCCAACAGGGGCTGGCGTAGTTCCCCAAAGCCATCGAGAGCCGCCTTAGCTGAGGCAATTAACGTTTGAGCTTGGTGGCGGGACTCTTCCAGTCCCCATAGGCTGGGATAAGTGGCCTTTTGGGCGGCTACATCCTTACCCGCAGACTTACCTAGGGTTTCAGAGGTGGCCGTAATATCCAGAATGTCATCCACGATTTGGAACGCTAACCCAATCCGCTGAGCGTACTGCCTCAGTTGCTCAACGTCCGCATCATCAGCCCCGGCTAGAATGGCTCCTGAGGTTACAGAAACCTCTAGCAGGGCCGCAGTTTTGTGATTGTGGATATAGGTCAAGGTATCTAAGGTGATGCCGGGGTTACCCTCGCTGGCTAAATCCACAATTTGGCCGCCCACGAGTCCCTCGCCCCCCACGGCTCTGGCCAAATTTGCAATCACCCGTAACACCCGTTCTGGGGCGGCGTCCTGGGTTTGGGTAGCCACATGCTCAAAGGCGTAGGTAAGGAGGGCATCGCCAGCTAAAATCGCCACATCTTCCCCATAGACTTTATGGTTAGTGAGTCGCCCTCGCCGATAATCATCGTTGTCCATGGCTGGTAAATCGTCATGGATCAGCGACATGGTGTGGATCATTTCCAGTGCACAGGCGGTGGGCATGGCCGTGGTTATCGTACCGCCAGCCAACTCACAGCTGGCTAAACAAAGGATAGGCCGCAACCGCTTCCCTCCGGCCAGCATGGAATAGCGCATGGCCTCGTAGAGCGTTTCGGGATATTGGATCCCTAGGGCTTGATCGATGGCCGCTTCGACTTGCTGGCGGCGATCGCTTAGGTAAGCCGACAAATCAAAGGCTGAAGTTTTGGGATCAAGGGAATCGGTTTGCACCATGGCAGCAATGCGGGTTTTAACGGACGAACAACGATAAATCTTAAACCTTTAAGCCAAATGTTCAGCTAGGCCAGATAGTAACATCTGGACGGAAATCAGCTAGGCCAGATAGTAACATCTGGACGGAAAATCGCAGAAAACCTAGCCTAGACCTGAATCCGACTACGATAGCTCATGACGGTATTTTCAAGCAGCATGGCCACTGTCATTGGGCCTACCCCGCCAGGCACCGGGGTGATCGCTTGAACCAGGGGGGCCACGGCCTCAAAATCAATGTCGCCCACCAGGCGAGAGGCACCGTCAGGGGTCTCCACTCGGTTAATGCCCACGTCAATCATCACCCCTCTGGGTTTGACATCAGTGGCCTTGATCATGCCAGGGCGACCCACCGCCGCCACTAGAATATCAGCTTGGCGGGTCAGGGCGGCCAAGTCAGGGGTACGGGAGTGGGCAATGGTCACCGTAGCGTTGGCTTCTAGTAGCATCAAGGCCATGGGCTTCCCGACCAAAATACTGCGACCCACAACCACAACATTGGCCCCACCGGGGTCAATATCATAGGCATTGAGTAGCCGCATCACCCCATAGGGGGTGCAGCTGCGTAGGCCCGGTTCGCCCCGCACTAGCCGTCCTAGGTTAATTGGGTGCAAGCCGTCCACATCCTTGTTGGGGTCAATGGCATGCAGCAGGGTCACCGCATCTAGATGGTGGGGTAACGGCAGCTGCACCAAGATGCCATCCACATCGGGGTTCCCGTTCAACTGCTGAATTAGCGCCATTACCTCAGCTTGGGTGACCGTGGTCGGCAAGTGCTGACCATAGGAGGCAATGCCCACCCGGGTACAGGCTCTTTCTTTGTTGCGCACATAGGCGGCACTGGCAGGGTTATCGCCGACCATAATCACCGCCAGCCCCGGCGGGCGGTGGCCAGTGGTGGTTAGGGTTTGAACCGTCGCAGCGAGTTCCTCCTGAAGCCGGGTAGCCAGGGCTTTACCGTCAAGCAGTTGAATCATAGGATAGGCAGCAATAACCAGGGTTTAAAACAACAGTCTCTCAGATTTTGCTCTCCCTTGCCTCCTCACGCTGCCTACCCGACCCGCACGCCCGACTAACTCACCCCTGCCTACTTCGACAGTCTCAGTACAGGCCTGCCAAGCGGGGATGCCAAAAAACGACACCCGACTAACCCACCCCTGCCCCTGCCAAGCGGGGATGTCAAAAAACGACACCCGACACCCGATACCCAACCCCCGCCCCCCGATCCCCTAAGGATTTAGCTGAAACCCGATCGCCGAATTGCTGTCTGGGAAAATTGTCCCTAAGATTGTTGTTTGTAACTGTGGACTGGAGCCAGTGATGCAACGTCTGACGCGCTATGGATTTGTGGGCCTAGGGCTGGTGGCGCTAGCCAGTTGTGGTGCCAGCCTGGAGGATA
>SLIY01000128.1 GCA_007135385.1 Leptolyngbyaceae cyanobacterium CSSed165cm_216 | reverse complement strand
CCTGGGGGGCCTGGTCAGCGGTCTGGTGGCCTTAATCTCTCCCGGAATCGGCAGCTTTTTGGCCTGGTTTCTGGCCTTGCCCACCCACCTGTTGATGGAGCTAGTGCAGTGGCAGGTGGGCTTACCCGGCAGTGCTGTGGCCACAGGACACATTAACCTGGGACAACTGTTTGGCCTGTACGGGCTGTATTGGTTAGGAGGCTGGCAGCGTTGGTGGATGCGCCGCCGCTGGTTAGTGGGCTTGCTGCTGCTACTACTGGCCCTAGGGCCGCTGTGGTACCGGGGGGCGACCCTCACCCAGGTGACGGTACTGGCGGCAGGTCGAGATGCGGTGATGGTGGTGCAGGATCGGCGATCGCCGCTGCTGATCAACAGTGGTACCCAGCGAACTGGTTTCTACACGGTGGCCCCATTTTTGCGCCAGGGGGGGATTAACCGCCTAGACTATGGGATCAGTGGGGTCGACAGCGATCGAGACAACTGGCGTACCATTGCCGACACCACACCTGTACGTCGGTTCTATGGCCAGGAGACGCTAGCCGCTGGCATCCAAAGAATTCGGGCTGTGCAGCCCTTAGCCCCAGGGCAACCCCAACGGCTGGGGCGGCAGCAGGTGGTGAGCCTAGATGATGGATCTGGGGTTCTGCGACTCAACCTGTTTGGCCATGCCTGGTTGATGCTGCCCCGGTTGCCCTTCGCAGATCAACAAGCCCTGGTGAGCCGATCATCGACGTTGGCTAGCGAAGTCTTGTGGTGGCATGGGGGGCCTCTGACGGCAGCCTTATTGACCGCAGTTCGGCCTCAGGTGGCGATCGCCGCCGGGGCCACCATCGATCCAGCCACAGAACAATGGTTGCTGGCCCAAGGGGTGACGCTATTCGCTAGCGATCGCGACGGGGCCATTAGCTGGACCCCTCGCCAGGGATATCAGGCCTACCTAGCCACCCGCCACCGTTCCCCGGTCGGTCTCGATTAATCAATCACTAAATTTAGCTCATAGTTGACCACGCCAGTGCCACCGGTTTGCTGCTGCACCGTTGTACCTGGGCCTTCAAACCCGACAGCTACTGAGCCATGGGTGGGGGCATAGCGCCCGGTAATCACCACCTTGGTGCGGCTGTTGGTCAGGTAAGGGCTCAAGTCGACGGTGGTAGATGCACGGGTTAAGGGAATTTGGGTGTCGCTATTGATCTGAATGGTGCCATCCAGACTACCCCCTGCGGCTGTACTTACCGTGAGGTGATGCGGCTGATCCAGGTCATCGCCATCGATGCTGATGGTGTTAGTTTGCCGTTGGTAGGTCCGAATCACGTCTTTAGCACTGACGTCGGACAAGATAGCTGTAAGCGCTTTGTGGGCCATTTCAAACGATTGATGGCCATTGGCCGAAGACGGTGTAACGACCGTGGTCAGAGCAACCAACGCCAGCAGCGCCATACCGAGAGTAGAAAGCTGGTTCATGACGACAGAATCTCCAGGATAGAGTGGCAAGCCGGGAATACAACCAGGCCCCTGGGAGGTGGTCTGGGGCATCCCGTTGGATAGCCCCTTAACCCTGTCCTACCCCAGGGGGTGAGCCCAGGATCATAATAGATACGGTGATAGAAGGACGCTATCTTGAAACCCCAGGTTCCTGAGTGTAGGTGATCAAAACCAACGGAATAATCTATTTAACCCATTAGCTAGGAATTTTGGAGCCTCCCAGGCCAGGCCTTAGACTCTGGTTATCGCGATCGCAATCAGATTGCAGTCAGCCAGGCTCTCAAGGCTAACTCTGACTACAAAACCCTAAAGCAGTTCCTTGATGCCCATGATCAATTCGAGTTATTGCCTTTGGCGAAGAATCAGCAGCTGGAAGTGAGGTTAAAAGGCCCTGCAACCGCAGAATCTCCTACAGACCAGAGCATAAAGAGCAGTGTCCCCAAAGATGCACCTCAAAAAATCACCGATGCTCGTACCCTAGAGCAAGCTCTAGTCAAATTGTTATGGAGTTTACCGTCTAAACAGACTGGAGGACAGGTCAGCCTTTCCGTGGTGGGAACTCAGTTTGCCGTAGTTCATCGGGAGCCCCTGAGCAAAGTATTGAAGCGAATTGGAGAACCCAAGGGACTGCCAAAGTTTTTGGCTAAATGTAGCGCTCTACGCATTCAGAAGCATGGTAAAGAGTGGCGAGTAGCACTGGTCTGTGTAAGCTAGACAGACGGTCATGTCACTATCAGGGGTTATGGCTCTCCTAATTCTGAGTTGTTATGGGTTAACGGCGATCGCGGCGTTAGGGTTCGGCATCACCTATTTGCTAACCCCCACATTTATGCCGTACCATGCTCAGGCCCTGGGCCTGGGTTGGGACGAGTTGCCAGCCAACCTACAGGTGCTGATCTTAGCACTCCTGCGGGTTGCCGGGGGCGGGTTGTGTGCAGCCAGTGTAGCGGTATTGACCTTATTGATAGGCCCCTTTCGCCAGGGGCAGCGGTGGGCCTATCAAGCAGTGCCTGTCGTCTGTCTGTTGGTGGTTCTACCGACTCTCTGGGCTGTGTGGTCGGTGCAACGACAGACCCCAGGGTCGCCACCGCTCGGGCTAGTGGGCCTATGCCTGGGGCTGATTCTACTCGGAGCCGGACTGTCTTGGTGGCGGGGTTTGCCGAAATAAGTTGCAGACGATGCATAACGATGCCGGACGCAACTATTTTCTTACAATACTTTCTCTAAAAATTGCTGGGCGCGATCGCTCTTGGGGGTACTGAAAAAGATATCCGGCGGGGCATCTTCTACCAGATAGCCGCCATCGAGAAACAACACCCGATCGGCCACCTCCCGGGCAAAGCCCATCTCGT
>SLIY01000092.1 GCA_007135385.1 Leptolyngbyaceae cyanobacterium CSSed165cm_216 | reverse complement strand
TTTTGTCGTTGGTGCTGATTGCTGTAGCCATTATTGCGCTGGTGGTGGCGGCTAATTCAGCCAGCAGCCAAGGCAATAATCGTAACCGTGGCTATGGCGGTGGCGGCATGGTGATGCTGCCCCGGGTGTGGTTTGGCCCCAATATTTTCTGGTGGTTTGCTCCTAACCCTCGCCGCCGTGCTCCCCGCCATCAAGCGACGGCTCGGGGTGGATCTGATAGCGACTTAAATTTTCTAGAAGCGGTGTTTTCTTTCTTATTTGGGGATGGTAACCCCAATACCGATCTAGACGATCGCCGTTGGCAGTCGATCGCAGCGGTAATTCGGGCCAACGATGGTGCTGTCGTCGCTGAGCAAATCGCACCATTTTTAGGGGATCTAGGCCAAGGTTGGGACCAAGAGTTAGAAGATTTTATGCTGCCGGTGTTAAGCCGATTTGATGGCCGTCCCCAGGTGAGTCCAGAGGGGGGGATTGTCTACCAGTTCCCCGACCTACAAGTCACAGCCACCGCTGGGCGGCAACGGTCTATCCCCAAATTTTTGCAGGAATTGCCCCGCCAGTTTAGCCAGGCTAGTTCTAGCCAGATCATACTGGCCATTGGCCTGGGTAGCGCTAACTTGATTGGTGCCCTGGTGCTGGGTAACCTGCTACAAGACCAAGCCCTGGTAGCCGAGTTAGGGGGCGTTGTGGCCCTAGCCAATACCCTGTACTGGGGACTATTGGCCTACGGTACGGCCTTCTTAGGCATTCCCCTGGGACGCTACTTCTGGGTACAGTGGCAAAACAAGAAGATTGAGGCCCGCAACCAGGCCAGAGAGCAACGAGCAGAACAGCTGCTGCAGCCGGCCCCTGAGGTTAAAGAAAAACTGTCATTTGCCGAAACCCTAGCCAGTCAAACTGTAGTCGGGACTGACGACCTAGCCTACACCACCGAGACAGACCTGGTGGACCAGGAAATCGAACAGAAAGACAAATTGGATGCTGAATGGCAGAAACTCCTGCGCGATCGCAATTCTTAACAGAAAAGATGAAAGGTGAACGGTGAAAGGAAAAACTGCAAACCGTAAACCGCAAACCCAATACTCGAAAACCAAAACCCGACTCACCTCTACCCTACGGGAAGCCGCTATCGCGTCTACACTTCTCCACCCATCCACTCCCCACCTCCCCATCCCCATCCACTCCCCACCTCTCCCACCCGATATAATGAATTTCACCCCAACGCAGGAGAAATCGACCCTATCGATACCATCTACGGCAACCTCAAAGGCCTCAAACCCAGCCAGCTCAAACAGCTACAAAAGCTCTATCACCAGCGGCTGCCAGGGGATTGCATTGTCACCCCTGAATTTGCCCAGCGGCTGGCGGCGGTTAGTACCGACCTCGGTTCCCCCCTCTGCGCTTATCTGAACCGCCGAGGTCAGGTGATTCGAGTTGGGGTAGGGACCCTGCGGCAAACTCAAATTCCGCCAGTAGAACTGCCCCGCTATGGGGATGAGCGACTCTGTGGGATTCGCTGTATTGCTACCCAGTTTGATGGTGAGCCCCCCAGTGAAGCCATCTTGACCACCATGGCGTTACAGCGGCTGGATGTGCTAGCAGTGTTGGCCCTGACAGGTAGTGGCTTTACCCGTCGGGGTGGGGGTGCCACTGGCTACATCCAATCCACGTACCTAGCCCACCTGGTGCCCCACCCTGAGCAGCGCTGGGTGGTGTCGGATCCGACGACCCTAGATGACTTGGCCAGCCAACACTTTTTAGAGCTTGCTGAAGCGCTAGAGGCTGACTTTCGCCGTGCCTTTACCGCTCGCCAGGTGGATACCGATCACGATCGCGTCGTGGTCGTCGGTCTGCAAACCCAGAATCAATCTTCTGAACAATTTCTGCATCGCCTAGAGGAGCTAGAGCGGCTGGTGGAAAGTGCCGGGGGAGACGTCCTGGAAGCGATGGTGCAAAAGCGGCCTCGACCCCATCCTCAGACGGTGTTGGGGTCCGGGAAGGTGCAGGAAGTTGCCTTAGCCGCCCAAACGTTAGGGGCTAACTTGATTGTCTTTGATCGGGATCTGTCCCCTGTTCAGGTGCGGAACCTTGAAAACCAGGTGGGCATGCGGGTGGTCGATCGCACCGAACTGATTTTGGATATCTTTGCCCAACGGGCCCAAACTGCCGCTGGGAAGCTACAAGTTGAGCTCGCCCAACTGGAATACCAAATGCCTCGGCTGACGGGGCGAGGGCGGGCCATGTCACGGCTAGGGGGCGGCATTGGTACCCGAGGTCCTGGGGAAACCAAACTCGAAACTGAGCGCCGGGCTATCCAACGGCGGATTACCAAACTGCAACAGGAGGTTAACCAACTCCAGGCCCACCGGGGACGACTGCGGCATCGTCGCCAAGACGATAACTTACCGTCGGTGGCCGTGGTCGGCTACACCAACGCTGGCAAGTCAACTCTAGTCAATACCTTGACGAATTCAGAGGTGTACGCCGCCGATCAACTATTTGCCACCCTCGACCCCACCACCCGCCGTCTGGCCATCACCACAGACCAAACCCACCAGATCACGCAACTAGTGCTGACGGATACCGTTGGTTTTATCGAAGAACTGCCTACGTCCCTGATGGATGCCTTTCGGGCCACGTTGGAAGAAGTGACCGAGGCCGATGCCCTGCTGCATGTGGTGGATATTTCCCACCCTGCCTGGCAGGACCAAATTCACTGGGTGATGCGGATTTTAAAGGATATGCCGATTGTGCCGGGGCCAATGCTGTTGGTATTTAATAAGGCCGATCGGGTCAGTAGCGAAGCCCTGGCGATCGCCCGCGAAGAATATCCCC
>SLIY01000413.1 GCA_007135385.1 Leptolyngbyaceae cyanobacterium CSSed165cm_216 | reverse complement strand
GTTTAGCGTTAAGGCTGCGACATCATTCCATGACTTTTTTGGCAACATCCTGGGCAATTTTGATTTTTGATATTGATGGGGTGATTCGGGATGTGGGCGGGTCGTATCGTCGAGCCCTGGCAGATACCGTGGAACGGTTTACCGATGGGGCCTATCGACCGACGGCTGAAGCGATTGACGCCCTGAAGAGTGAAGGGACCTGGAATAACGATTGGCAGGGGTCCCAGGAGCTGGTCTATCGTTATTTTGAAGGTCAGGGGCGATCGCGGGACACCATAGCTTTGAACTATGACAACATCGTGGACTTTTTTCAGCGGCGGTATCGGGGACCTGACCCCACTGATCCAAGCCAATGGACGGGTTACATTACCCAGGAGCCTTTGTTGGTCGATCGGTCTTATTTTGATGGGTTGACCACGGGTCAGATATCCTGGGGATTTTTTAGTGGCGCTACCCGGGGGTCGGCCCACTATGTGCTGACCCGTCGCCTGGGCTTAGATCAGCCAGCCCTGGTGGCCATGGAAGATGCCCCTGGCAAGCCTGATCCCACTGGCCTGTTTGCGGTGGTGGAAACCCTGAGTCAGCAAGCTAATCTGGCCCCAGATCTACCGGTGATCTATGCCGGGGATACGGTGGCGGATATGCACACCATCGTTAAGGCTCAGGCGCAACAGCCTCAGCGGCGCTGGCTAGGGGTGGGGATATTGCCACCCCATGTGGTGGCCAAAGGCGGCGATTATCAACAGCGCTATGGGGCGGCTCTGCACACAGCCGGGGCAGCCGCTGTGGTTACCCAGGTGACATCGTTGACCAGCCAGCAGGTGCGGCAATTGATGTAGCTTGGTGGGGTATGGCTGGTTTCAGGTCCGAGGATAGTAGCTGAATGGTTGAGCCCACGATGTTTTCTCAACGCACCCGGAAGCGATTTGGCCAGCACTGGTTGACCAGTGAAAAGGTGCTTCACGCCATGCTAGAAGCGGCGGCGGTGACTCGGCAGGACTGTGTGTTGGAAATTGGCCCCGGGACCGGGGTGCTGACTAAATGGCTGCTGCCCCTAGCCGATGCCGTCGTGGCGATCGAAATTGACTGGGACCTCTGCCGTCGGTTGCAAAACCAGTTTGCCCAGGCCGATAACTTGCGTTTGGTGCAGGGGGATGTGTTGGCGTTGGACTTAGGGGCGATCGCCCCTGCCCAAGGCTTTCCCTTTGGCCCCCCCAACAAAGTGGTGGCTAACATTCCTTACTACATCACTGGGCCAATTCTAGAAACGCTGCTGGGGAGCCTGGCTACGCCTAACTCCAATCCCTATGACACCATTGTGCTGCTGGTGCAAAAAGAGGTGGCTGAGCGGCTGTACGCCAAGCCAGGCACCAAGGCGTTTGGGGCGTTATCGGTGCGGGTGCAGTATTTGGCGGACTGTCGGCTGGTGTGCCCAGTACCGGCTAAGGCCTTTCGGCCACCACCGAAGGTGGATTCGGCCGTGGTACAGCTGACCCCTCGGTCCCTGGCCACCCCAGCGGCGGACCCCGAGCGGCTGGACCAACTGGTGAAGTTGGGGTTTAGGAGTAAGCGCAAGATGCTGCGGAATAATTTAAAGGGAATCTGCGATCGCGATCACCTGACCAGCTTGATGACTCAATTGGGCATTGCTGATACTGCTAGGGCCGAAGATCTGAGTGTGGAACAGTGGGTGGCCCTGGCTAATCAGCTCGGCCAGGTCAACGAAAATCTGGAGGAATCCTAGTATCCTAGACACAAGTGGCTTCATTCAGGGCAGAGGAACAATCATGAGCGACTGGCTAGACCATAGCGTGGTGGTAGATGTGGATATTCCTGTAGAAACCTCCTGGGCTCTGTGGTCCGACTTAGAGCAAATGCCCCGTTGGATGAAATGGATTGACTCGGTGCGGGTGCCCGAAGATAATCCAGACCTGTCGGAATGGAAGCTGGCGTCTCGGGGGTTGGAGTTTACCTGGCGTTCTAAAATCACCAACCTGGTCACCCACCAAATCATTCAGTGGGAAGCGATTGATGGCCTACCGAACCGGGGGGCGATTCGGTTCTATGATCGCAAAGAGGGCAAATCGACGGTGAAGCTGACCGTTTCCTATGCCGTGCCAACGATTGTTAAATGGATGGATGGTCTGTTTTTAGGGCGATTGGTGGAAGCCACCCTACAGTCAGACCTGAATCGATTCCGGGACTATGCCATGTCGATCCAACAGCAACAGTCGTCTTAAGGGGTGATGGGGCTAACGGTTCAGCAGATACAAACGCGCTTGGCCCAGGGGCAATTTGAGGCTCTATTTCGTGAAGATTTAGGTTGGGCTGCCCCGGTAGCCCCAGGTTTGTCCCCAGAGCTGCCCCCAGACCTGACGGGGTCGGTACGGGTGCTGGCCAGTCGAGGGCCGGCAGCGGTGGTTTTGCTCACCGGAGCGGCAGCGAAAGCGTTTCTCCGGTCAGCCCCCCCTGGGCATCCTTCCACGGGCTATGCCCTGGTTGAAGCATTCACCCCTGCCTACCCCGATCCCCTGGTGATTTGGCAGGATGCGGCGGGGCAGCGCAGTCTCTGGTGCTGGCGGGGGAGTGTGGCATCCCAGGCTCACTGGCGGACCCATAGTGGAGTTGTCGGGGTCGGTAGCCTGCCCTGGGCCACCAAGCTGCTACGCCTCCGGGGGGATCGCCCCATAACTCCTCTGTATAAGGCCCTCAACACCCTAGAGCTGCCTCCGACCCCGGACCAGGTACAAGGGTTTCTGCACAGTTGGCAGAGTCTGGTCCAGGCCCTGGAGGCGATTCCCCAAGCTGCTGATCGCCACCACTATGCCGTAGTGCTCTTAGCCCG
>SLIY01000234.1 GCA_007135385.1 Leptolyngbyaceae cyanobacterium CSSed165cm_216 | reverse complement strand
TTAGGTTGTCGCATTACTGCAGGGAAAAAATTAAAAGCTCTAGAGCAGATTTTTTTCCTGACGCCAGAGCCGATGCCAGATGTGGTTACGGACCGTAAACTGCTAGAGTCCATGAGCACTCAGCAGCTCAAGGCTATGGCCAAAGAACGAGATATATCAGGATATTCGAAGCTCAAGAAAGCAGACTTAGTAAACCTCCTGGCTGTAGCTTGAAAACGTGAGCTTAGTGGTTAGATGAACCACTAAGCTCACGTTTTTAACTCAAAGCCTCCAGCAATTGTTGTCTGGCACTCTCCAGAGCCTCGGCCAGCTTACCCGGATCCCGTCCCCCGGCTTGGGCCAGGTTGGGTCGGCCGCCGCCGCCACCGCCGCAGAGTTTGGCGATACCGCCAATGAACTTACCGGCTTGCAGCTTCTGCTCGATCACCTCGGGGCTAAAGGCCGCCACCAGGCTAACTTTCCCCGGCTCAGGCACAGAGCCCAGCACCACCGCCCCGGCCCCCAGCTTTTGCAGCAGGCGCTCGGCGGCAGTCTTCAGGGCATCGGCACTGACCGCTTCTAGTTCAGCCACCAGAACGTTTAGGTCACCCACAGCTTTGGCATTGCTCAGTAACTGGTCAGACTTCAGCACGGCCAGTTCAGACTTGAGTGCCTCCAGTTCTTTCTGGGTGGTCTTCAGATCCGTTTGCAGGGTGGTGATGCGATCGGTTAACTCTTCGGGCTTGGCTTTAAATCGATCTGATAGATCCCGTACCACGGCATCCCGCACATTCAGGTACTCCAGCACGGCGGGGCCAGCCACCGCTTCAATCCGTCGCACCCCGGATGCCACTCCGGCTTCAGAGATGATCTTAAATAGACCAATTTCGGCGGTGTTGCTGACGTGGGTGCCGCCACACAGTTCCATCGATACCCCAGGAAAGTCGATCACCCGCACCTCGGCGCTGTACTTTTCGCCAAATATGGCGATCGCCCCCTTGGCTTTGGCCTCTTCCAGGGGCATCACCGCCACATCGGCGGCATGACCTTCGGCGATCCAGGTGTTCACCTGCTCCTCCACTTGCTGAATTTCCTCAGCGCTGAGGGCCCGGGGACAGTTGAAGTCAAACCGTAGCCGGTCAAAGGCCACCAGGGAGCCCGCCTGGGAAATATCGGGATCCACCAGCTTTTTCAGGGCCGCTTGCAGCAGGTGGGTGGCGGTGTGGTTGGCCTGGGCCCGGCGGCGGCAGGCCCGGTCAATCTGGGCGGTCACGTCAGCCCCGACGGTCAGGGTGCCCCGCTCGATACGGCCTACATGGACGAAGAAGTCGCTGTCTTTTTTAACGTCCTGGATGCGGACCACAACGGCTTCACCGGACAAATAACCGCGATCGCCGATTTGGCCCCCTGACTCTGCGTAGAAAGGCGTCTGGTCCAAAACGATCTGCACCTCCTGGCCGGCCTCAGCCTGGTCCACAGATTCCCCCTGCACCAAAATCGCCTCCACCTGGCTGGTGCTGCTGGCGTCGGTATAGCCCAGGAAGGTGGTGGAATGGATGTGTTCCGCCAGAGTATCCAGGCTACCCTGTACGGTCAGGTCAATGGTTTCATGGGCCTCCTTAGAGCGCTGCCGTTGCTCCTCCATGGCCGTTTCAAACCCGGTCACATCCACGGTCAGGCCCTGCTCTTCAGCAATTTCCTGGGTCAGCTCTAGGGGGAAGCCATAGGTGTCATACAGCACAAAGGCCTCGGTACCAGCAATTTGCTGGGCCTTGGATTTGGCCTCCCGCTTGAGAATATCGGCCAACAGCTTTTCGCCCCGCTCCAGGGTTTCCAGGAAGCGGGCCTCTTCGCGATCCAGTTCGGCCTTGATGGTGGACTCTCGCTCGCGGGTGTTCGGGAAGGGCGCTTCCGCCAGCTGAATCGCTGTTTCCGCCACCTGGCTCATAAACGCCCCTTCAATCCCCATTAGCCGCCCGTGGCGCACCACTCGGCGAATTAGCCGTCGCAGCACATAGCCTCGGCCCACATTAGAAGCGGTAATGCCGTCGGCAATCATGTGCACCACGGCCCGGACATGGTCGCCGATCACCTTCAGCGACACCTTAGTCTTTTCGTCGCAGTCGCTATAGGTTAGCCCTGCCAACCCTGCCGCTGTTTCAATGATCGGCAGAATCAGGTCGGTTTCGTAGTTGTTGGGCACCTGCTGCAAAATCTGGGCCATGCGTTCTAGGCCCAGGCCAGTGTCAATGTTCTGGCTTTGCAAAGGGGTGAGATTGCCCGCTGTATCCCGGTTGTACTGCATGAACACCAGGTTGTAGAACTCGATGAAGCGGGAATCGTCCTCTAAGTCGATGTCATCATCCCCCCGTTCAGGGTGAAAATCGTAGTAAATTTCTGAGCAAGGACCACAGGGACCTGTAGGGCCAGAGGCCCAGAAATTATCCGCTTCGTCCATGCGAATGATCCGGTGGGTTGGTACCCCCACCTGGTCTCGCCAGATAGCAAAGGCGTCGTCGTCTTCGCGAAACACACTGACCACCAGGCGCTCTGGGGACAACTTAAACACATCGGTAGACAGTTCCCAGGCCCAGGCGATCGCCTGTTCTTTGAAATAGTCGCCAAAGCTGAAGTTGCCCAGCATTTCAAAGAAGGTGTGGTGGCGGGCCGTGCGGCCCACATTTTCGATGTCGTTGGTGCGAATGCACTTTTGGGAGGTGGTAGCCCGATCCACATCCGCTGGTCGTTGGCCCAGAAAGATGGGCTTGAAGGGCAGCATCCCGGCGATGGTCAACAGCACCGTCGGATCTTCGGGCACTAGGGAAGCGCTGGGTTTGATCGCATGGCCCCGGGCGGCGTAAAAGTCCAAAAAGGTCTGGCGAATTTGGGCGCCGGTGATCATGGTTGCAGCGGAAGGTTTGGACTTGGCCATGGGACTAAAGGAAGAGACTAGGTAACTGCAAAACTTAAGGGTTTTCTATTCTAGACCTATCCTAACCTCTGTTCTTACCCTGCATGCTCTGCCAAGGCGAGCTTGACCGCGGCTTCGGCATGAAGTTGGGTGGTGGGAAAAAGGGGGACTGGAGCCTGCTGAATCAACAGTTCCAGCTCAGTGCAGCCCAGAATAATGCCTGCGGCCCCCGCTTGGGCCAGGTTGGTGCAGATGGTGTGTACCTGCTGGCGAGAGCTGGGGGCGATCGCGCCTACGCAGAGTTCGTCGTAGATGATCTGGTGCAGGGTATCGCGATCGCGCGGTTGGGGCACCAGCACCTCCAGGCCGTGTTTTTCGGTGAGCCGCTGCCGATAAAAGTCTTGCTCCATGGTGAATTTGGTGCCTAGCAACCCCACCCGGTTTAGCCCTTGGGCTTTGATCGCGGCGGCGGTAACATCGGCAATGTGCAAAAACGGCACTGAAATCCGCCCTTCGATGTGATCGGCAACTTTGTGCATGGTATTGGTGCAGAGCAGGACCATGCCAGCCCCAGCCATTTGCAGCTGTTGGGCGGCTTCAATCAAAATAGCGGCGGCTTCAGACCAGCGATCGCTGTGTTGGACGATGGCGATATCGGCAAAGTCCACTGAAAACAAGATAATTTTGGCTGAGTGCAATCCCCCCAAGCGATCGCTGGTGAGTTGGTTAATCATGCGGTAATACTCCAGAGAAGATTGCCAACTCATGCCGCCGATCAAACCAATGGTTTTCATAGGAAAATTTAGGGTAAAGGGCAGAGGATAGGCGGCATCGGGGATACCTCTATTTAGGGTAAACCGCAGGGGCCAGACTATTCTCTGGGAACGGTGAATTTCATGGCACCATGGAAAAATCGCAACGAATTGATAGGCTAAACCTATGACATCTTCCCCCGATGCCATCCCCTATGCGCCGATAAGCGTTGAGCTCCTGGCCCAGCGATTGGCCGCTGGCGATGACCTGCAACTGATTGATGTGCGTGAGCCCGCCGAGGTGGAGACAGCCAGCATTGACGGCTTCGTAAACTTACCCCTCAGTCAGTTTGGCCACTGGTCAGAGGGCATTCATAGCCAATTTGAGGCCGATAAAGAGACGGTGGTGCTGTGCCACCACGGCATGCGATCGGCCCAAATGTGTACCTGGTTAGCCCAGCAAGGGTTTTCTCAGCTGAAGAATGTGACCGGCGGCATTGACGCCTATGCCCTAGTGGTCGATCGCTCGGTGCCTCGATATTGAGGGCTCAAAGACGGAGCAATGACCGGTAGTTCAGGGCCATATGAAACTGAGCTAGTTTGCTCTAGCCAGTCAAAAATTTGCCCTAGCTGATCGGTGGTAACCAATCCGTATTGCCACAACACCATGGGCAGCAAGCTAGGCACCTGCTGGGTCTGGCGAACCCCTAGGGCGATTGACTCTGGTGGAATAGCCAAATCTGACTGCAAAAAACTGACCAGCTGGTGTTGGTGATGCGGACTCATATCGACGATGAACAACAATTGAGGCAAGTGTATCGGCTATCGCCAAATTGATCCCATGTTTTTTGAAGAAAATTAGAAATTTTAGCCTGGCCTGGTATGGTCCAGTCACCGGTTGAGCGGATGCTTCGGGGTTGACTTCAGGCGCTACAATAGGCGAGCAGGGGCATACACTAAGGATTTGAAGGATTTGGGTGACTTTGGCCTTGACGCCATAGTGCCCTAGTTGGGTTCTGAGAGTAACGTTAGGCCCTTTGCCCCTATGGTTGTTACCGCACTGGTCAAGTTTGCCCCGATTCGCCCGCCTAACCTTGCCGATCGGCGGGCCTTAATGAGGGCGGCTCAGCAACAGCTTCAGTTCTATCGGGCGGGGCTACCGTTACCCTCCGGCAACGCTGGGAAAACGATCGAGATGGCCTTAAATTATAAAATTTGGGGCTTGCAATACGGTCAGCAGTCGACTCAGGTGCTGCAATCCTACGGCGCGATCGCCGATTACTTTCACAGCGGTGGGGTGGGTGGGCGGCTGCTGTTGCTGGGGGAACCTGGCATGGGCAAAACCCACACCCTGCTGGCGGTGGGCGAGATCCTGCTACACCATGCCAGCCGCAACCAGGCCCCTGTTCCCCTGCTGATTGATCTCTCTGCCTGGTCTGGGGATACCCTACGCAACTGGTTAATTGACTATTTTTGGCACCATTACCGGATTGCTAAAACCGTGGCCGAGGTATGGATCGACACTGGCCAGGTCACCCTGCTGCTGGACGGCTTTGACCATTTGCCCCCCGGCCAGCAGCGCACCTGTGCTCGAGCGATCGATGCCCTATTGCGCACCAACCCCAACCAAGCGGCCCTTCTCTGTTGCCGCCGCAAAGTGCTGGAAGAAAGCGGTATTGCTTTTGGTGAGTTTAACAGCGGGGTCAACATCGTGCCCCTGATGGCCCAGCAGGTGAAAGACTATGTGATGGCGTTTGACTTGCCAGAGGTGTGGCAAGGCATCAAGAGTAGCAAAGTCCTACAACAACTGGCTCGGTGCCCGTTACTGCTATCGATGCTGGTGACAACAGCGGCCACTGTGGGTCCTAACGGACAGCCAATCACCAATCGCAGCAGCCTGGTGCACCATTACATCACCCATCAGTTGGCCCAAACCAGTCAAACGGGCGATCGCGTCGCCCTGGGCTGGTTAGCTCAGCAATTGGGGGCTCGCGCCCGACTATTTTACCTGGACGATCTATCTCACCTCTGGTTACCCGAGTCGACCCGGCTGTTGTATCGCATTTTGTTAGGGCTGGCCCTGGCCTTTGGGTTTGGCCTGGTGGGGGGCAATCTGTTACTGGGGCTGGCCCTGGGGCTAGTGGCCTCCCAAATTGACTTAGAGTCTTTGCCGCGCCTGCGCTTTAGTCTGGCCACGGCCTCCCTAGGGCGGTTGGGTAGTTTGGCCCTGGTGAGTACGGTGGGGGCAGCTGTCTTGGGGTTGGCCCTGGCCAGCCTGGGGGCAACGCTGCTTAGTCCCCTCAATCTAGGCCCCCAAGCCTTTGCGGGTGGGGGGCTGGTGGGGGCGATCGTGGGCTGGGGGCTGGGGCTGAGCTTTCTCGTCTGGGGTGGTTTGCACAACACAATTCAGGTGCGGCAAACCCCTAACCAAGATGTACAGATGGGATTTCGCAACAGCCTGGTACTGGTAGCGCTGCTGGGCCTGGTAATTGTGCTGTTGGCGGTGCTGCCAGCGGTCACCAGCGACCAGCCAGCCCTAACGGTATTGACCCCCAGTCGCGGCCGACTACTCCTGGCCAGTTTAGTGGGGGCTGTGGTATGGCTTTCCTTTGGGTTGCAGCAAACCCTGGTGCGACTTTTGCTAGCCTCCCGCTGGCCCCTAGTCAGCCAACCGGTGCTCCATCGTCTGGTGCAGTTGAAACTTCTGCGGCGAGTGGGGGGCGGCTACGGCTTTTGCCATGACCTGGTGCGTGAGGCCCTGGCCCAGCCGCATTTATCGACCCAAAATAATGGTTTTATAAGATGATGCTGAGTTCTCTTCGTTGACCCCCTACCCAGGAGCAATACCCGTGAGCGTCATCTTTGATCTAGAGCATGTCACCACTTATCGGTACAGCCAGCCGGTCAGCTTTGGGGAACATCGAGCTATTTTTCTGCCCCGGGGCAGCCATGGTGGACGTTTGCTGAGCTATGACCTGGATACTAACATTCCAGCTGATGTGCGCTGGTTGATGGATACCCTATCGAATAATGTGGCCATCCTGAAGTTCGAACAACCGGCCAAAGAATTGGTCGTCACCTATCGGGTGCAGGGGGAGCATTTTGGCTACCGGGCGATCTCTAACTTCCCCCTAGAAGCCAGGGCCAAAGAACTGCCGGTGCAGTATACCCCTGATGAATGGACGGACTTGGCTGCGTTTATCCGTCCCCACGCTGAGGATCCTGATGGTAGTGTGGCGATCTGGACCAAGGCGTTTGTGGCCGGGGACCAAGATCAAACCCTGGATGTGCTGCAACGGATGATGGATACGATCAACGCCACCATGGCTTACCAGGCTAGGGAAGCCGAGGGCACCCAGTCCCCAGGAGAGACCCTACGTTATGCCTCTGGTACCTGCCGTGACTATGCCTGGCTGATGATTGAAGCCGTGCGGCGACTGGGGTTGGCTTGCCGGTTTGTCAGTGGCTACCTGTACGACCCGGCCCTGGACGGCGGCGATGTGGGGATGACTGGCTCTGGAGCGACCCATGCCTGGCTACAGGTGTATCTACCGGGGGCGGGGTGGCGCAACTATGACCCGACCAACCGGATCACCCAAGGGTTTGATTTAATTCCAGTGGCGATCGCCCGTCACCCGGCCCAGGTGATTCCCCTCTCTGGCTCTTGGATGGGAGCGGCGGATGCCTACCTGGGTATGGATGTCACTGTGGCGATCCGTAAGTTGGGTACGCTGCCTGAATTTGACCGCTAGGGGCGATCGCCTGCTGAGGCGCGTTTGAGGCGATCGCTTTAGGGGAGTCAACGACAGCCATTAGTGCTTGGCCTAGACCTATGCCTCTCAGCTGCCGCCATAGCGATCGACTAAAACGCGCAGTTCATCGACAAACAGAATGGCCCAGCGGGTGTCTCTAATTCTGTAAGACTGGATCAACCTGTAGGACTGGATCAAAGGAAGCACCATGGGACGGTTGTGCCAAATCGGACTTGCCCTCGTTACGGCGCTGCTGGTGGGGTTGGCCCCAGGGTTGATGGGGCTCTGGCCCAGCCATGGCCAGCCCCAAGGGCCTCCCGAGCTACGGGGGGTCTGGTTGACCAATGTGGACAGCGACGTGCTGTTTTCCACGACGGCGTTAGATAACACCCTGAAGCAGCTGGCCGATCACCATTTCAATACCCTGTACCCAGCGGTGTGGAGTTGGGGATATACCCTGTACCCCAGCCAGGTGGGGGAACAGATCACCGGCTATAAGCAGGGGCTTTACCCCGATTTAGAATATGAAGGCCGCGACGATGCCCTAGAAGCCGCCCAGGGCGATCGCGACATGCTCCTAGAGCTGATTCACACAGCCCACCAGCTTAACCTCAGTGTCATCCCCTGGTTTGAGTTTGGCTTCATGGCCCCGGCCACATCGCCGTTGGCCCAGCGCCATCCCGAGTGGCTCACCCAAAAACAGGGGGCCTTGCCCACGGCCCGCCTTTACCAAGAAGGTCGTCACACCCGAGTGTGGCTAAACCCATTCCACCCCCAGGTGCAGCAGGTCATCCTCGACTTGATTGCCGAATTGATGGATAACTATGGGGTGGATGGGCTACAGCTAGATGATCATTTTGGTCTGCCCGCCGCCTTTGGCTATGATCCCTACACCATCAATCTCTACCGACGCGAGCACCATGGTCAGTCGCCCCCCGCTAATCCCTACGATGCTGAGTGGACCCGCTGGCGGGCCAGGAAAATCACAGACTTTGTAGATCGGGTTTTTTGGGTGGTCAAAGCTAGACGGCCCCAGGCGGTGCTGTCTGTGTCTCCCAATCCCGCCGCCTTTGCCTATCGGAACTATCTGCAAGATTGGCCCCGCTGGCGGGAAATGGGCTACATCGAAGAGCTGATTGTGCAGGTTTACCGCGATAGCCTCGGTGGTTTTCGCAGCGCCCTGGGGGATCGGGAACTGCAACGGGCCCGGCACCATATTCCCACGGCCATTGGGGTGCTCAGTGGGTTAAAGGCTCAGCCGGTATCCATGGCATTGATTCAGCAGAAAGTGCACACGGCTCGCGCCATGGGCTTTGCCGGGGTATCGTTCTTTTTCTATGACACCCTGTGGCAACCAGCGGCGGGGGAGCTGCCCCGCGATCGCACCCAGGTTCTACAGCGGTTATTTCCTTACCCGCGATCGCGCCCCGAGGTATAAGTCATCTCCACCATCTCCGCCTCACTCAGCACTGTAATCCCCAGTTGCTCAGCCTTGGTCAGCTTCGAGCCTGCCTTTTCCCCCGCCACCAGATAATCCGTGGCTTTGCTCACACTGCTGGTCACCTTACCCCCCGCCGCTTCGATCAGGGCGGCGGCTTCAGGGCGGGTGAGGTTGGGTAGGGTGCCGGTGAGCACAAAGGTTTTACCCGCCAACGCTCCCTGACCAGAGTTTTGTTGGTCTGCCACCGGGGTTGAAAGCTGCAACCCGGCCTGTTGCAGCCGCTCGATCAGGGTTTGGTTAGCGGGTACCCGAAACCACTGGAACACCGCCTGGGCAATTTCGGGGCCGATGGTGTGTACCGCTTCGATCGCCTCAGGGTCAGCGCTGGCCAGAGCCTCTACGGCAGGAAAATGTTGGGCCAGGGTTTTGGCGTTGACCGTGCCCACATGGCGAATCCCCAGGCCATAGAGCACCGAGGCCCAGGGACGGCTTTTGGAGGCGGCGATCGCCCCCACCAGTTTTTCGGCCAATTGCTGTCCCATGCGCTCCAACGGCAGCAACTGCTCCACCGTCAGGTCATAGAGGTCGGCCACAGACTGCACCAGGCCCTGTTCCACAAACTGCTTCACCCACTTTTCCCCTAGTCCTTCAATGTCCAGGGCATCCCGGCGGCACCAGTGGATAATCGCCCCCTGCACGATCGCCGGGCAGGAGGTATTGATGCAGCGGGTTACCGCTTCCTCTGCGGGTTTGACCAGGGCGGAGCCACACTCCGGGCAATGGCTGGGCATGGTTACTCGCTGGGCATCAGCGGGGCGCAGGTCCGCCAGCACCCGCACCACCTCGGGGATAATTTCCCCCGCCTTGCGCACAATCACCGTATCTCCCTGGTGAATGTCCAGTTCTGCCATGCGATCGGCGTTGTGCAGGGTGGCTCGGGCCACAGTGGTCCCCGCCAGTTGCACCGGCCGCAATGCCGCTACGGGGGTGACGGCCCCGGTACGCCCTACCTGAAAGCTCACCTGCTCTAGCCGGGTGGGCACCTCTTCGGCTGGGTATTTCAGGGCCACGGCCCAGCGGGGGAACTTTTGGGTGAAGCCCAACCGCTGTTGTAGGGCGAAGTCATTCAGCTTCACCACCACCCCGTCGGTCATGTACTTCAGCTGGGTGCGCTGGGTGGCCCAGGTGTTGAAAAAGTCCTGGACTTCAGTTTCTGACTGACACAGTTGGCGATTGGGGTTGACCCGAAAGCCCAGGGTTTGCAGGAGTTGAAGGGCTTTCCATTGGGAAGTGGGGGAATGGGGCGTGGGAGAACCCACATGCACCGTGTAAGCAAAAAAGTCGAGCCGTCGCCGGGCCACAATGCGGGAGTCGAGTTGGCGCAGGGTACCGGCGGCAGCGTTGCGGGGGTTGGCGAAGGGGGGCTCGCCGTTGGTGGCGCGTTCTTGGTTGATCGCTTCGAACACATCGAGGGGTAGGAAGGCTTCGCCGCGCACTTCTACGACGGGGGGTGGGGTGTCGGTGTTGAGCCGCAGGGGGATGGTGCGGATGGTTCTGACGTTTTGGGTAATCTCTTCGCCAGTGATGCCGTCGCCCCGGGTGGCGGCGCGGGTGAGCAAGCCGTTTTCGTAGGTGAGGGCCAGAGCAGAGCCATCGATTTTCAACTCGGCCACGTACTCGACGGCTCCGGCTTCGGGGGCCTGACGACGCCAGCGGTCTTCCCAGGCCCGAAATTCGCCTAGATCAAAGGCGTTTTCCAGGCTGTAGAGGGGGATGTTGTGGCGTACTGAGGTGAACTGGGTGGCGGGCTTTTCCCCCACTCGCTGGGTGGGGCTATCGGGAGTAATCAGCTCTGGGTTAGCAGTCTCTAACTCTTGAAGTTCGCGGTAGAGGCGATCGTAAACCTGGTCGGGTAGGGTGGGGGCATCCAGCACGTAGTACTCGTAGCTGGCCTGCTGTAGCTGTCGCCTCAGGGTCTGTACCCGAGTGGCGGTGTCTTGATGATTGGTGTTCTGCCCCATAGCTCCAGAACCTTTGATTTCTTTTATGGCTATCCCAGAGGTCCTGCTGGAAAGTTAGCGTAACCCAGTGGCTAGTGTAGCGCTGTCGTGACCCATTTACCGGGAGCTTGGGCTGTTGTTTGACCTGGGGCGTTATCAAGGTGAGCGCTGTCAGACAACCGCAACGATATGTTGATTTTCCCTGAGGGATGGCGAGGGGGGTTTCTTTCGATGATATGATTCTGAGCACTGTCGGTTCTAGTGGGGAGCAGCCACTAGAGGAAACGGGGAAAGTGCAGTGTAAGTCTGCCGCTGTCCCGCAGCTGTAAGCCGATTTTAGATTTT
>SLIY01000408.1 GCA_007135385.1 Leptolyngbyaceae cyanobacterium CSSed165cm_216 | reverse complement strand
GGGGCAAAGAACCAACCGCTCTGGCCCAAGGGGTACATCAGAAAGACACTGACGAACACCGCAATCGGGGCCGAGAAGGCGATGGCGTTATAAGGCCGCAGACCCACCAGGCGAGCTACTTCAAACTGACGCAGCATGAAACCAATTAGCCCAAAGGCACCGTGCAGCGCCACAAAGTTCCACAGGCCGCCAAGTTGGCACCAGCGCACAAAGTCACCTTGGGCTTCAGGTCCCCAAAGCAATAGCAGGGAGTGACCCAAGCTATTGGCTGGGGTGGATACAGCGACGGTCAAAAAGTTGCAACCTTCTAGGTACGACGACGCTAGGCCGTGGGTATACCAAGATGTTACGAAGGTGGTACCGGTTAGCCATCCCCCAACTGCCATGTAGGCACAGGGGAACAGGAGTAGGCCGGACCAGCCAATAAAGACAAAGCGATCGCGCTTTAGCCAGTCATCAAGGACGTCGAACCATCCTCGCTGAGCTTGGGCGCGTCCCATTGCTATGGTCATGTCAAATCCTCTTTATATGACATCTAGTCCATATAAGGTTATGGCACTGTTGGATCCAGAACGAGTCTGGCAGAGCATTGCCTCAGAGCAGGGCTGTATTACTATTTAAGTATTCCAGATATTCAGAGCCAGCACAAAAAAATCTTGCTCCAACGCCTGTAGCCTGTCTGAGGTAACCCGATGAACCTTTGCAGTGATAACTGCATCAGGACAGGTTTCTACTTATGATAAGGATTGTTCCAAGTTTTTACAATCTGATACGTAGATTCTCATAAAGATGTAGGTCTTCATGCCGTATCGCCCGAACCTGGTAATGCACTGATGGCGAACGCTTTGCGCCCCTGACACCTGACTCCTAATCTCCCTTGGCAAAATAAAATTAAGTGTTGGTCCCCCAGCATTCTTAGGCGACTTGTGGGTCGCGTGCTTGCTAGGGGCTGTTGCAGTTTAGACTAGGGGTTATAGACAATAGCTCTGCTGCTCTACAGCTTGTAAGGCTGACCTAGAGGTATCAGAGACTGACGTTTCAAACGTTTATATTTCTTTACAGAATTATGGCAGCCTCAATCCAATCCGCTGAATCCCAATCGTTACAGCGCGTCGTCCTTGGTGCTCGTCGCCTCAGCAATATATTTTGGGCGGTGATCCTGAGCTTAGGGGGAACAGGCTTTTTTTTGGCGGGGCTATCGAGCTACCTAGGCCGAAATCTTTTGCCTTTTTCGGATCCAACTCAGTTGGTGTTCATTCCCCAAGGGATTGCCATGGGGTTCTATGGAGTGGCTGCCCTGGGACTGGCTACTTATCTCTGGTTAGTGATTGCTTTGGATGTGGGGGGTGGTTACAACCAATTTGACAAGGGGAGCAATCAGGTGCGAATTGTCCGCCGTGGCTTCTTGGGAGCTAACCGACACATCGAAATTGAACATCCGCTGGATCAGATCACCGCGATTCGAGTCGCCATCAAGGAAGGCCTAAACCCTAAGCGGGCTCTATATTTGAAAATTAAGGGGCGTCCTGATATCCCCCTGACTCGGGTGGGGCAGCCTATTCCCCTGTCGGAGTTGGAAAATCAAGGGGCTGAACTCGCTCGGTTCTTGCAGGTGCCTTTGGAGGGGTTGTAACTCTCTGTGGAAAAATACTGTCCAGTTAGCGGGAATGGCACGGTAGGGCGATAGGGTCAGAGTCTAATGGGTTGATCGTACTGCCGTGATTTCTGCATTACCATGGAGAGCTAACTTGAATTGATTCGGAGCAAAACAAGCAATGGGACTGCATAGTCGCACATTTTCGATTGCCCTGGCCGCTTTTTTAGTGCTGTGGTTAGGGGCTTGTACCAACTCTGATCCCCTAGAGGCTCCCTCTGCTGAAGCCCCACCCACTGACACAGAGACATCGGTAGAGTTGACGGAGGTGCCAGCGGTACTCGGTGATCTGCCTACCCTAGATGGGATGGCCACGGTAGAAATGGTGGTTAACGGCTCCTCTATCTTGATCGAAGTCGATGGTGTGAATGCTCCCATCACTGCGGGCAATTTTGTGGATTTGGTCGATCGGGGGGTATATGACGACCTGGTGTTTCATCGAGTGGTGCGTGAACCAGAACCATTTGTGGTACAGGGAGGGGACCCGCAAAGCAAAGACCCCAATGTTCCCGATCAGCAGTGGGGTACGGGTGGGTTTATCGACCCTGATAGCGGTGCCCGGCGGTTTATTCCCTTAGAGATTAAGCCCCAAGGGGCTGATGAACCGATCTACAGCCAGACCTTAGACGAAGCCCAAGTGACTGCAGCACCGGAACTACCTCACAGCCGAGGGGCGGTGGCCATGGCTCGCTCTCAGGCGGTGGATTCGGCCTCGTCGCAGTTTTATTTCACCCTAGCTGAATTGCCCTTTTTAGATGGTAGCTATGCGGTGTTCGGCTACGTTAGCCAAGGCATGGAGGTGGTGGATGCAATTCAGCAGGGGGATCGGATTGAGTCAGCCCGGGTGGTGGAGGGCTTAGACAATCTCCAGAGATAGGACCATGCCAACGGTTTTGGTGACGGGACTGGGGATGGTGACCGCTTTAGGGCCAACGGCTCCGACTAATTGGTCTAGGCTAATGGCACAGCAAACCGGAATTTGTCTGCGGCAGCCCTTTGCTGATTTCCCCCCCCTACCCCTGGGGATGGTAGGTAAAGCTCCAGCCCAGCTGAATGCTTTGCTAGCCCAGGCGCTGGCTGAAGCCCTCGCCGATGCTGGGCTACCCCCGTCACTGCCGGATTGTGGTGTGGTGATTGGATCAAGTCGCAGTTATCAGGGCAGGTGGGAGCAAATGGCGATCGCCTGGCTGATTCATCAGCAACTTCCGGATCCAGAGCAGTGGTTAGGGACTTTACCGTCCATGGGGGCGATCGCGGTGGCCCAGTCTATAGAATCCACTGGTCCAGTTCTGGCCCCCATGGCAGCCTGCGCCACTGGCCTTACGGCTATCTCTCAAGGGGCCGAGTTGATTCGTCAAGGCCAATGTGATCGGGTGATAGCTGGGGCTGTAGAGGCTCCTGTTACCCCTTTGACCCTGGCTGGTTTTCAGCAAATGGGAGCGTTGGCTAGCACTGGCTGCTACCCCTTTTCCCCTGAGCGGGAGGGATTAGTGCTAGGGGAAGGGGGCGCCATCTTGGTTTTAGAGTCAGCAACGGCCCTAGCCCAGCGATCGGGCAAGCCGCCCTATGGTCAGATTTTAGGGGCTGGGTTCCGGGTTGATGCCTACCACCGCACTGCGCCTGACCCTAACCAAATTGGTGGCCGACTGGCCCTCAACGCCTGCTTACATCACAGTGGCTTGAGGCCTGAAGCTGTGGACTATGTGCATACCCACGGGACCGGTACTGTCCTGAATGATGCCCACGAAGCCAGATTATTGTCAGAGGGGTTTGTCAGGCCTCCTGCGGCCAGTTCTACCAAAGGGGCCACAGGGCATACCCTTGGCGCTTCTGGGGCGATTGGGGCTGCCTTTACGCTGATGGCCTTGCGCCATCAGCAGTTGCCGCCGAACGTTTGTGGCCAAAACGATTCTATTTATCCCGCCCTGGTAACCAGGCCGACCGCAGCCCCAATCAGCGTGGCGCTGTGTCTCAGCTTTGGCTTTGGCGGTCAGAATGCGGTGCTGGCCATGGCCCGTCCCTAGGGCTCACACAATGCAAATATCTCCTGATAAGCCGCCAGGAAATTTTCTCATCGTTGTATCGTTGTTATCAGTGTTGTCTATCAGCGGTGCTGACTCGTCGTTGGCCGCAGCAGTCGGTCAACCTTTCCTGATACCTGATACCTAGAGCCTGATGCCCTCAGCCAAGGGGGGCATATTTCTGTGAGCCGATGCTAGTTGTCAACGTCATTTTGCTTAATGCGTGATATTCTCAATAAAGAAGACCAGTAATTGTTTAGGTCAAGCTGGTTTTTGCTGTTGATGTTATTCCTGCCCTTCTCCATGACAATGCCAGATATTTTGCGGCTTGATGCTGTGACGAAGTCATACACTCCAGATTCACCGCCAGCCGTAAACAACGTCAGCTTCACCCTGGGGCAGGGAGAAATCTTAGGTTTATTGGGGCCATCGGGCTGTGGGAAAACAACGCTGCTGCGTTTGATTGCCGGGTTTGAGCAACCGGAACACGGCACAATTTATTTAGGTCAGCAGCCGGTCTGTGGATCTTGCTGGTTGCCCCCTGAGCGTCGTGATGTGGGTATTTTGTTTCAGGACTATGCTCTATTTCCTCACCTAACGGTGGAAAAAAATGTCGCCTTTGGGTTACAACAGCGGTCTCGGCGTAGTCAGCTGTCAGGCGACCAGGTGAAGCAGCAGACTGTAGAGGCGATCGCCCTAGTGGGGTTGAGTGGTCTAGAGCATCGCTTTCCCCATGAGCTTTCTGGTGGACAGCAGCAGCGGGTGGCCCTAGCTCGGGCCTTAGCGCCTCGCCCGGCCTTGATTTTGCTGGATGAGCCTTTTAGTAACCTGGATGTACAAGTACGGATCCATTTGCGTCAGGAGGTGCGCGACATCCTACGCCAGGTAGGGGCTTCAGGCGTGTTTGTCACCCACGACCAAGAAGAGGCCATGGCCATGGCCGATCGCGTGGCGGTGATGCGCCAGGGGCGTATAGAGCAATTAGGAACCCCCGAAACCGTTTACAGCCAGCCCGAGTCACGCTTTATTGCTGACTTTGTTACCCAGGCCAACTTTTTGGCGGCTTGTCGGGATGCTAAGGGCTGGCAGACTGAACTGGGCTGTTTTGACATTGCTGTGGAACCTGGCCCATGTTTGGGGGTGGATGTTCTTAGGTCCATCACAGAACCAGCTAGGGGTGATCTGATGCTGCGCCAAGAAGATATTGACTTGGTTCACGATGAGAATGGCCCTTTACTGGTACGTGATCGCCAATTTTTGGGGCGAGAGTATAAATATTGTCTGCAAGCCCCTTCGGGGCAGACTCTTCATGCTCGCTTGCCCGTAGGTAACGCGATTCCTCTGGGCAATCGGGTCCGTTTGATGATCAAGCCCCGGCGAGTGCGCCTCTATGCATCCCAAGCTCCGGATCTGCCCAGGGAAGCTAGGGAAATCAGCCTAGTTACGCCGTGAAGGTTTTGCCGTAAGGTTATGAACGCAGGGATTGGCATCCCCCTTGTCTGAATTAATCGAGGCAAGGGTTGATCTGTCTGCTCTTCGTCTTTATGGGTAATGTTCTATGCTTTTAACCCTCTGGCCGCTTAGGACCGCTGCACGTTTAAGGTCACTGGCAATCTGCTCAACCATGGCTCTGGCCATGGGGGCTATGGCTCCAACTCTGGCTATAACTCGGCTGGCTACAACTCGGCCTGAACCTCGCCCTCTGGCCAATAGTGACGGGACCGGCCTGCTATTAGCCCAGGACCCTATTCTTGAAACCGCCCTATTTTTTGAAACAGAGACCATGGCTGTGCGGGTCTATCGCCAGGGCTCAAATCACTTAATGAATCTTTACAACAAAGCCACTGATGTTGTAGAAGCTAGGGGCATTCCGGTCAGTATCATCCCCAGCCATCGTGACCAAATCGTATATCGAGCTGATCGCGGTGAGGCAGAGCGCATTGCCCGAATTAATGCGCTGAATGAAACGGAGTTGGAAATTATTGCCGCCGATGGCAGCTTGGTGCTTAAAGAGCCCGGGTTCAATGCCGTGGTTGGGGTGCCTGATGGCTCTACCGATTTTCAGGGTAATAACGTTGCCCCCGGTACTGGAGCCATTGTGCTTTCGGCGGAGGCGGCTCGTCTGCGATCGCAGCCTCGGCTTGGCAGTGACATCATTGGGGCGGCTAGCCGGCGGGAAATTGTGGACGTACTCGATCGCGTGGGTAACCCCGATGACGGGTTCATCTGGTACCAGGTTTTCCATGAAGGGGTGACTGGCTGGGTGCGGGGCGATCTTTTGCAATCTCTTAGGTAGACGGCGGATCGGTTAACTCCGGGTCGGTTAACTCAATGGTCATGCCCTCCCGAGCAAGGCAAGTATTGGCAAACGAGGCTTTTGCCTGCTGCTCCACCTGGTCCAGAAAGTCATCATCGTGGCAGGGATTATGGTGAAACAAGATCAGCTGATTGACGTGACTGGCTTCAGCCAAGCGGGTACCCAAATGCCACGGCGTTAAGCGATAACTCTGGGGGTCTGAGTAAGCCATGTCAACGTAGGTGCCATCAAAAATCAGGACTTGAGCCGTTTCAGCCAGTAGCATCAAATTAGGGTCAAGGGTAGTTCGGTTTGGGTCCGTGTCAGTGGCGTAGACCAGCCCATACCCCTGCCAGTTAACCCGGTAGCCTAAAGCATTCGTATGGCGATTAAGGCTAATGGTTTCGATCGCAACCTCCCCCACCTGAATCACATCCCCTGGGCGAATATTGTGAAACGTCATCGTGGCGGCCATGGTTTGTAGCGGCTTGAAGAAGTTAGGCCGTAACATCTGGTCCATTAAACATTGCTTGATTGAGGCCCCATTCAGGGCGGCAGCACCATAAATATTGAGGATGGTGGCCGGATCGAACGCTGGATGGAAAAAGGGAAATCCCTGAATCCGATCCCAATGGGTATGGGTGAAAAATAAATGGGCATCGACCGGCTGAGCCTGCTGAGCGAGTTGCTTACCCAAGACCCGCAGGCCAGTACCGCTATCAAAAATTAAGTGTTGACCCCCAACCCGCACCTCAATGCAGGCGGTATTGCCACCATAGCGGACTGTATCCGCTCCTGGAGCTGGAATATTGCCTCTAACGCCCCAAAACCGCACTGAAAACCCTGGTGACGCCGGGGACGCTATGGACGGGTCACAATCAGGTATTGACTGAACTGATGCATCAAATTGGTCCACCGTGTTAGTCATAGCCTAGCTAAAGCGTTAGGGCCTGGGAATGACAAACGCCATCAACTTGGTTGAGCCTAGGCTGCGGTTCCAACAACCCATAGCCTCAGTGTGCCCCAATCAGGCCTGATGCTCCTTAGACCCAGCGACCTGGAGTCGATCCTGAGTAGATAATGTCCAGTTATACAACATGTCTGGGCTGGCTAAGGCTTGGCCTATGGCCTAGTCTTGCAGAGGATCGCGCCAAAAGGTCAGGGCGTTGTTGAGGGGTTGCAGGGTAGTACCGGGATAGTAAAACTGCAAAATGCGATCGTGACTCCAACCCAGGTTGCCTAATCGATAAGAGCCAGTCTGACTCATGCCGACCCCATGGCCCCAGCCGCCACCCACAAAGCCATAGCCCGTCAGCTGAGGGGCAACCCCAGGGGAGGAATTGCCATCGGTGGTTTCAGCAGTAATGGGGTCTAAATAGAACAATAAACTCCGGGGGGCGGCCATCACCCGAACAATCTCGTCTTTCTCCAGGGATACGACGCCGACGTCGGTTTCAATCTCTAGAATCTGAACTCGCCCGGATGTGGCCCGTTCTGCCACCCGCAATTCCAGGACTTGGGTCAGGTGAGCTAGGGGATGCTGCCGCCGACCCAGGTACCCCTTCAGGTCTTGGGCAATCTCTGCCAGGCTACTCTCATAGCGCCAGCGAAACAGCCGCCAGGTGTCTTCGTTAAAGCCTTCGTCCAGGGCCAGAAAGGCTCGAATGCTTGCCTCATTATTCAAGGGGGACTGGCTCAGATTCCACACCCCCTGGATTGAATCCACAATAGATCTGAGGTAAGGACGATCGGGGCCATTCCAAACGTCACTAAAGGCGGCGGTGACTCCCCCAGTGGTGGACGAATAAAGGGCATCGACCAACTCGTTCTCGTAGGTCAGCACCTGCCCTTGGGTGGCACGAATGGCTTGGTCTGTGTTGGTTGCCGTACCCCCTAGCCCCCAGTACACTTGACACTGGGTATCAGCACAGAGTTGGTAATCATCAATCTCAAACCGGCGCAGGTTACGCAGGGCATAGGTGCGAGCCAGAATAGCTTGGGCCTCAATAGCGGGCATCGGTGCCCCAGGCCCAATTTCGTGGGGGACAACCCCTCTGAGATAGGTTTCAATCGGGACATCATTAACTAAGGTATAGGTGCCATAGGTGTTGGGTTGTAACCTGAGACTGCCACCGTAGAGCCGAGTGACCGGTGGGCTTCCCCCTTTATGGACTCGAATTCGACCGCTAGGGGCGCGAATGTCGAGCTGATCCCGGTGATAGCGGTAGCCATTCGCCTCAAAAAATGCCTTGGGTACCTGACTGATCACACGACTGTCTAAGAAGACTTCAGCAAATCCTTGATCCCTTAAGTCATTGACTAATAATCGGCGGACTAAAGGGGTCGCATAAACCTCTCGGTTTGCCCAAACCTCCCAGCCGTCTGGCTGGGCAATTTCTGGATCAATCCCTCGCTGTCGCCATTCTTGGGCACTATGCTCAGCACTTTCAAAGCTGCGGTGGGTACTCAGAACCACCCGCTCTCGCAGTTGGGCTTCGGGAAGTGCCTCGGGAACCAGGCCCAGCACTAGCTTAGGGGTGGTAACCGTTTGGGTTTGCCCATGGGTTGAAAACGTTAAGGTCAGTTGTTCTCCAGCGAGTGCCTCAATGGTCAGACCATCCCTTTTATCCTCCCCGAAACGCTGTACCACCCCCACCTCGATGATGGGGTTTTGAGCGGCTCGCCCCTGGGGCACTGACCAGGGAGTTAAGGCGATCGCAATCCCGCCCATAGCCCCACATACGTGCTTTAATGACCGCCGCCGCCCCATAAATCGCTGGCCATACTTGATTCCTAAGCTCCAGCATCCCCTAGTCCAGACCATAGTCCCTACCCACGCTTCCCCCTACCCTAGCCTGGCTGCATCGGCTCCAGCAGGACCAACCCAACTATCTTACACAGTGGTAGCTGGCTTGGAGCAGCAGCGCTGGACCGAAAAGCAGCAGCAAAACTTGGCTTCATACCGTCGCTTCCTGAGGAAGGATGCTCTGTTATACCTCCTCCCAGAGAGGGACGGGAATTCTTGCTGCATTGGCGCAACCCTGCTGAATATGAAAGACTTTTGCAAAGTAATCACCCTCATGTTTAGCCTTGATAGACCACTAACTTAACCTTCATTTACCACTATTAGCTGATGGGAAAAGTCCTGGCAAAGAGGGGGCTGAGCCTTCTATGTCGTGGTTTTAGTCTGTGGAAGATGGGCTTAAGTGGTTGATCTGCTTAGTTTTCCCACAACCCTTAATTAAGGCTCTTAACCTTACCTAAAGACTCGATCTAGATTTCTTCTGCATCGCTTAATGTTGCCTTTAACTCTGAAAAATAAACTCCTGGTAGGTTTATTTGAGGACAGAAAAAGGTTGATTTGTGCGTGCTATTGACCCTTTTTGGGGTGAGGCATGGTTTGTACCTATCGGTACCCAACTTGCCCCGGCGTCCTTTCTTATTGTGAGGAGTGAGAAACGTTTGATATGACTAAAGTGTTTTTGACGGCTTTGTTGGCCGCTCCGGCAGCAGCGTTGGCGGTGTCTGGATCTGCGATTGCGGCTGAATCTGCTTCCGACCCTGTGGTCAGTTTTGACCAAGCGCCCGTACAACTGGCGCAAATTACCAGTGTGTCCGAATTGACCGACGTACTACCTTCCGACTGGGCCTTCCAAGCCCTGCAAAGTTTGGTGGAAAACTATGGGTGTATCCAGGGGTATCCGGATCGCACCTTTCGCGGTCAGCGCAGCATGACCCGCTTCGAGTTTGCCGCTGGTTTAAATGCCTGTCTAGATGTGATGGCGGTACTGATTTCCCAGGCTGGCCTTGATCCAGAGGACTTAGCCACCATTCGCCGCCTGCAAGAAGAGTTCCAAGCAGAACTGGCCACCCTACGCGGCCGGGTGGATGCCCTGGAAGCTGAAACCGCTACCCTGCGAGCGCAGCAATTCTCTACCACCACCAAACTGCGGGGGCAGGCTGACTTCCATATCGGCGCTCCTTTCGATACCCTCGACGCTGGTGGCATTGTGGAAGATAGCGTCAGCGTTGCCTCTCGGGCTCGGCTCAACTTTGACAGCAGCTTTACCGGTCGCGATCGCCTACGAATTCGGCTTCAGGGGCGCAGCGGCGATTTCCTTACTCCCTTTGGTGGGTTAGCGAATGGTGGCGATGGCAACTTTAATGTCGCCATTGATGACTTCTATTACAGTTTCCCGCTGGGTAATCGCATCACCACCACCATCTCGGCCCGAGGACTGTCTAATGATAACTGGGTCACCAGCACCATTGTGCCGTTTGATGGCCCTGGGGTTGCCGATCCCTCTACCCCTGCTTTTTACGGCGCTGGGGGTAGCACCAGTAATGGGGCGGGGGTTGGCATCAACGTTGCCCTCACCGACAGCATCATTCTTGACCTGGGCTACACTTCTGCCAACTCTGGTGCAACCGATCCGGCTCGAGGCATTACTGCGGCCCAAGGGCAAAGCTACATTGCTCAGCTCAACTTCTTGCCCGAAGGTTTCTTGAATGCAGCGGTGACTTACATGGGTAGCGATAACTCAGCTCCCACTTGGGGAGGGGCACCCGGGCGTACCGATACCTTTGCAGGGCTACTGAATCTTGACTTTGGCCGTTTCTTTATTGCGGGTTACGCCGCTTGGACTGACTTTGATGGCGGTGACGACTTTAACTGGACTGCTGGCATCGGCTTCAATGACTTTCTGATGGAAGGGTCTCAGTTTGGGGTGTATGGCGGTCAGCTGCCTCAAACCGATGGTTTCCTGGACAATCCCTGGATTGTTGAGGGGTACTACGATATTCCGGTGAGCCAATTCGTGACCCTGACTCCAGCGTTGATCTATGGTGATGCCAACCTGGGCGGCCCCGACGACACCACCTTCTATGGTGTTTTGCGAGCCACATTCCGATTCTAGTGATGGTTTGCTGCCTGGCTAGCCTCTATCGCTAAACCCCTAACTCAGGAGGCTGGCAGTTTAACCAACAGACTCCTGGATCTCTCCTAAACCATACCCCCAGCCACCGCAGGTAAACCAAGCCCGAATCAAGCGAAAAATAAAATCCACATGTCGGGAACATCGGTCCTTAAGCCTCGTCATAGGGTGCGTTGGCTCGATGGCAAAATTCGATCTAGCCGAGACGATAGTGATCTGCTAGTATCGTGTTTGAATGCATGTAGCACTAGTAACGTTCTGTTTTCTAGGCGCTTGATTTGTTCGCTCAAATCGCAGGTCATCCG
>SLIY01000393.1 GCA_007135385.1 Leptolyngbyaceae cyanobacterium CSSed165cm_216 | reverse complement strand
GCGTTTGTACTCAAGAACCCCACAGCTTAAGGAACTAAATGGCTAAGAAAAGCATGATCGCGCGGGAGCGCAAGCGGGAAAAGCTGGTAGAAAAGTATGCCAAGAAGCGGGAAGCCCTGCTAGAAGAGTTCAACAATGCTCAGAACCAGCAAGAAAGAGTGGCGATTCACCGCAAGATTCAGCAGCTTCCCCGGAATAGCGCCCCCACTCGTCTGCACAATCGCTGTTGGATGACGGGTCGGCCCCGGGGCTACTATCGCGACTTTGGTCTATGCCGCAACAAGCTGCGGGAGATGGCTCATGAGGGTCTACTGCCTGGGGTGGTCAAGTCCAGTTGGTAGGTTGCCTATGGCCTAGCCAGCATTCATCTTGATGCGGATTGATGCGGAAGTTTGAGCAGATTTATTTCCCGTCGAAGAATAACGATAGCGGCTAAATCCAGCCCGTCGACAGGCTGCTGTACCGAATCTAAGCCAAAAAATGAATGAGTTTGGGGTCAGGCTTAGGTGTGGGGTGTAGGGCGTCCCACACCTAATTACCCGCTTGAGGTCAATTCGCCTCTAAAAATTGCATCGGTTCGGTAGGTTGGAACTGGTCAGCAGTATTGCCTGCAAATACAGCGCCGTCAGTCAACGTGAGTTTTTGCACCGGGGCTCCGGCAGACAAATCCAAATCGTCCAGGTTGACCCAAAACACGTTAGGCTTGCGGGTTGACTCAAAAAAGTAGCGCCGGTTGGTTTGATCGGCAACGGTTCGCCAAATGGTTGACGAGATATCGGGGCGATCGGGCGTTGAAATCCCCAAAGGCACCGAGACATTTCGAATCACAGAAAATACGTTGGCAGCGGCCTCCTTAGGGTCTGCTGTCTGAGGGATGGCATTGATATAAAACGACGCCCGCACAAATCGATCCGCCGCCCGATTTGTACCCGGTAGCATGTTTAAGCCACCAACCTGCTCCCAATATTGGTTGAGAGCACGCTGCTGATCAAAGGGCGGTGAATTTGTCATCACCTGGTAGTCGCGGCTGTGGTGAATCATCAGTTCACCGTCCACATACTCGAAAATGGCCGAATCACCGGTGGCGTCAGAAATCGATAGATGCACAGTACCCGCCTTGCCATCGGGTGATGCCACCGGAATGATGTAAAACGGTTCCTGCTCTATCACCGCAACGGCTTCGGCAACGGTGGCAAAGTTATCTAGCATATACTGGGGCCACAGGCTTAGCGACAGCGGTGCCCGGGAATCATTCGGGACAGGCGTGGGATACACGCTTTCAGTGAGATAGAGCATATTGGCCACTAAGCCTTCTTCGTTTATGCCGTCGGCGATCCCGATATCCCACACGGCCGTGCCCACGCTGCCGTACTGCGACGTCCACGCTATAGAGCCAGGACCCGCGGCCCCGTGGCGCTCTATACCGCGTGGAAAGGCCCACAGGTTAGACTCCATATCAGTTACCCAGTCCATGCTACGCCCTGTGATCACCAGGTTGTCTGGCCCCAGGTAAACGGCACGGGTGCAGGCTGACACCGCAGACATCGGCATCAGCCCAAGAAAGCCTAGGGGCAGGGCAAGCCATAGAGCATGAGTAAACTCGTGGACGAGATGACTCAGTTGATCAAAATTCAACACGGAGTGACTCCTTAATACTTTCTAAAGATATCAATACCCCCAAAAGCACCATTAAGCAATTAGCCGTTTCGCAGCCGCTGTGTATGGGGTCGTCCCCCAGGAGCAGCAACGACCCCCTCAGCCGTCGGGGGCAGTGGGGTACCCCAAAGGCCCGTCATCAGGCGCAGCATCCAGCGGCGTAGGGGTGACCAACCAATCATCACCCGCAGCACCCGCCGCCGAAATACCACGATGGGCCACCAACGGTTGGAGAAGGTGCGGTTGAGGACATCGGTAAACAACAACACCCCCCCATTTTCCAGGCGACGACGACGACCATAGCGCCGCAAAACCTTCAGATCGCCCAAATCCTGATGCTGTTGCTGGGCTGTTACCAGCACCTGAGCCAGAGTGGCGGCATCACGAATGCCCAGGTTCAGACCCTGCCCCCCCACAGGATGGCCGTGGTGGGCGGCATCCCCCAGGAGCGCCAGTCGGGGCTGACAGTAGCGGCGGCTGTGCATCAGCCGGGCCGGAAAGACTCGCGGTGGGCTCAGCAGGGTCAGGGATCCCGCATGAGCGCCGTAGCGCTCTTCCATAGCCGCCATAAACTGGTCGGGGGGCAGGGCCGTGATCGCCTTAGCCTCCGCGTGGGGAGCGACCCAGACCACCTGGCAGCGGTTGTGCGGCAGGGGCAAAATGGCAAAAGGACCGCTGGGCCAGAACCGTTCATAGGCTATGTCTTGGTGACTCTGCACAGGGGAAACCAAGGCCGTAATGCAGGACTGCCAATAGTCCCAGCCGTCGGTTTTGATGCCAGCCCATTGCCGCAACTGCGATCGCATCCCATCGGCAGCCACCACCAGGGGAGCGGCTAGATGGTGCCGCCCCTGCCCCGTTTCCACTACCACCTCCGCCAACGGATCGTCGTACACCACCTCCTGTACTCGGGTTTCATAGTAGCTGGTGATATCGGGGTCGACGGCCACCTGGTTCTGGAGTGCCCGCTGCAACACCCGATGCTCAGCACAGTAGTACACAGCCGGCTCCCCCAAATCGGCGGGGGTAAATACCACCCGGTGGGGATAGTCGGCATCGGACAGCACCACTTTGGGAAAGTGGGTAATCGCCGGTGCAATCATTTGCCAAACCCCCACAGCTTGGAAAATTTTGGCGGACAGTGGCGACAGGGCGTAGGCCACAGGGCGATCGCCCACCTGGGCTTCCGACTGAGCTTCCACCACGGCGATTCGCAGCCCCGAGGCCCGCAACCCGCAGGCCAGGGTCAAGCCCGGAATGCCGCCGCCCACGAGGATGACGTCGTAGGTGGGTACCGTCATGAGCACACTAGGTTATCGTTGGTTTGCTCAGCAGTAGAGTCCCCGGCGGCAACCCCAGGGGATGTCGCCCGCACCGCTCGGAACATGCCAAAGCGGCACAGGCCAGTGCCAAATGCCAGCCGCATCAGCAAAAAGGTGGGCACCTCCCGTAGGGACTTGATCAAACCCACCCAGCCAAACTTGAGCAGGCCCTTGGGCCGAACAATCCCTTGCCAGATGGAATCCATCCAGGCCGGTAGGGTCTCTCGGGTCCAGTCGGCGGTAACCACCTGCCCTGCCACCAGCCCTGTGGCTGCCAACTGTTCCGCAAAGCCTTCGATGCTGGAAAAAGCCGGGTGCGACCACTGGTCTAGCAGTTGCCGCATCACCAGCCGTTCCCAGCCGTTGAGGGGTTTACGGCGGTCGTCCCGCTGGTTCCAATCGGCTACCACGAGGATGCCACCCGGCTTCAGCACCCGCACCATTTCCTGGGCATAGCGGGCCTTATCGGGCATGTGCGGCCCCGCCTCAATCGACCAGACCACATCAAAGCTGGCATCGGGAAAAGAGAGGTTCAGGGCATCATCCACCTGAAACTGGGCGGTCACACCGGGGGGTGTCAACTCCTGCGCCCGCTTCACCTGCTGGGGGCTAATGGTAATGCCCGTCGTATGAAAGCCATAGTCTCGGGCCAAGATGCGGCTACTGCCACCGATGCCGCAGCCCACATCCAGCACCGTCGTTCCAGGGGAGAGCCGATCCAACCCCCCCCAGCGCACCATCTCATGGACAAAATCGTGCTTAGACTGAAGGAAATTTTTCCGCCGGGGGGGAGAACCGTAGTACCCCAAGTGAATGTGCTCACCCCAGTAAAACTCCAAAATGCCATCTTGGGTCCATTCGTCGTAGGACTTGGCGACTGAAGCTGAGGACTGGTACTTACGGGCGGTCAGCAAATAGGCCATCAATCCCACGGCTAGCAGCAGCAGGACAAGGCCCAGACCCCAAAGTAATAGATTCATTGGATTCATTGTGGGTTTTGTGAGTTGGCAACGGATTTATCAGTGACGGTTATCGTCGGAGGTCGGGTCGCGGGGCGGCGGATGGAATGATTGCCGACGTATGGGTCTGCCGATCAATCGGAGCAGCGACACAATCGCATCTCGCCCCATCCGCAACCTCAGCAATGGGGACTGTTGTCGCGGCGCCGCACGATGGGCTGCTGCTTCCGCCGCCTGCTTAAGCAACGGGTGGACAGAGGCAGGAATGTGGCCCGGACGGTGGAGATACGGCTGGAGTTGGCGCAGCTTGATGTCGGCAGTTTCCCTTGAACGGGGGGTTGGCCTAGCCCTTGACATCTTTAGTGCCTCCTGTCAGAGCCAGGTTCTAGGTTAAAGTCATCCCAGCGAGCACAGACCTGGCAGTGGCAGTCGGGCGGGGCGATCGTCAAATTCCGTAGCCAGGTCACCTCTGGGTGCCCATCGTCCCTGAGCAATAACAGCAGATCGCGCTCAGGGGAGTAGGTCTGCACCACCGCCAGCAAGCCTTCCAGGCGATCGCCCGGTATGCCCTGACACCGAAGATAGGTCGCCGCGTCCGCCAGGGGGACGAACTGCAGCCGGTAGCGCACCACCTGCCGCCGCCAGTTGAGGGTAGCGAGATTCCCCCGCACCTCACAGGCCACCAGCCCCCGCCCCTGGGTGGTATACCCGGCCCAGGCGGCATGGCCCAGGGGTAAAAGATATTCACGAATAAACAACGGCTGCCAGGAGCCCGAACACCGTTGCCAGAGATCACTGGGAGGTTGCATGGATCTCCTCCCGTAGCTGCTGAGTTGCCGCCAGTTGAGTTTTCCAGCCCTGAATTTCGATGTCGCGTACCGTGGACAGCATGGCTTCGGCGTCTGAATTGCCGCTCCAGTAGGCTTCCAGTGTTTTTTTTACTTCTCGGCGTTTGCCCATGCGGGCATAGCCGACGGTCATGGTTTGCATCGTCATAAATGGGTCGTCCTGAAATAATTAGTTGCGTTTTGAGGGGGAAAAGCGGCTGGCTGAGGCAGAGCCACTCCATCAGCACAGCAAAGCGCTGCCCCCAATGAAGCTTCAGCCACTGGAGAGATGCGCGATCGCAGACCAGAGTTGGAAAATGCCACCCAACCAGCACCGACCTGAGTCAGCCCTGCCAGGGACAACCTGATTCACAAATCGCCATCAATCTTGCTTGCGGCAGTAACCCTTGAGGTTGGGTATGAGATATCGGGTATCAGATAGAAGGTGTCAGGCCAAATACCCGAAACCCAAACCCTAAAATTCGACACCTAAAACCTAGTTACCGCCACCCCCGTCATCGGAGCTTCGTGGGGATGCTCCTGAGACGACACCTTCGCGATCGAGCAAAACTTAAAGCAGTCATCATCCGTACCTCGCAGATGTTGCAGAACATGGATAGTCATCGGCGGGCATTCTGACTTACACAATTTTAGATTTACGATTTTGAATTTTGGAGAGATATCCAGCCAAACTCTAAAATCCGAAATCTAAAATCGGCTTACAGCTGCGGGACAGCGGCAGATTCTCACTGCTCTTTCCCCGTTTCCTCTAGCGGCTGATCCCCACTAGAACCGACAATGGCTAAGATTGTAGCACCGAAATCAAGGTTTCTACCCTAGCCAACAGGTGCGCTACGTCTACATCTATTTCTGCAAATAGGCGTGCAAAGATGGCCCCAGGCTCTCCAGGACCACTTCAGCATGCTCTTCATGGGCCGCCAGGGAGCCCGGTACCGTTGCCCACTGTACTCCGGCGATCGCCAACTTAGGCACAGCTACCGTCTCAATCAAATCCAGCCAAAAGCTGGGTGGGCATTGAGGGTATACAGCCCCTGACCCAGCAGCGGCGTCCACACCAGCCAGCGAGGTAGAGCCTAAATCCGCCGTCGCTCACCCATAGCCGTGGGCAGGGGCCCGCACCAAGTGGGGGCCGCCAGGGCGAGCCGGGAACAGCCTCTGACAGCGCGGCCAGAGCCAAGGCATAGCCTGCACTGTGGCCACAGGCCACTATCCCGGTCACCTCTGGCACCACATCCCGCACAAAATCCCTGAGCATCGCCTGGTAGTGCTGAGCCAGTTTCACTGCCAGTCCTCGCAGCTCAGTCCGGGTCGAAATGCTGCTCAAGGCCGGTAACAGCAACAGAGATTGGCCCTCGCCCCGCACATCGTAGGCGATGGCCGCCTCCCTCCTCTACCACTGCCAGTCATAATGCCGAGACTCAACTCCAGCTTCAGCCAGAGGAATTTCACCTTCAAAATTTGCTGATAATGATTATCATTATAGGTAAAACTGGGAGGGTATAGGGTCTACGGTGCAAGGTATCCGGTTTATGGTTTTGCCCTGCACCGCAAACCGTAACCCGCAAACCGCAAACCGTAACCCGCAAACCGCAAACCGCCCCCATGCCTCCCTCCACCGACATCGCCATCATCGGCGCTGGCCCCCAGGCCCTTACCCTAGTCACCCATCTGCTGCAAAAGAAAGCGGCGATGCGCGATCGCTTTGTGGTGATTGACCCGGCTGGGGAGTGGCTACACCAGTGGCATCACCAGTTTGGCGGCTTGGAGATTCCCCACCTGCGATCGCCTGCGGTCCACCATCCCGACCCCAACCCCCACGCTTTGCGTACCTTTGCTGAGGGGCGGCCCGACGAGTTGTTTCCCCCCTATGCCCTGCCCAGTACAGCGCTGTTTCGGGACTTTTGTGATTCAGTGATTCAGCGGTGGGACCTGGCGGATCGGGTACTGGGGGGGACGGTGCAGCACCTGGAGCTGTGCCAGCAGCGGGGACGGCAGCGGTTTCGGCTGAGTTTAGCGGATGGTCGTCAGTTGGTGGCCCGGCGGGTGGTCCTGGCGATCGCGGGCGGCACGCCCCAAATCCCAGACTGGGCACGGCAAATATCCCAGACTTACCCCAGCCATCGCCTACGCCACTCGCATCACATTGACCTACGAGGGCTCTGCCTCGCAGGCGAACGTATCTTAATTGTGGGCAGCGGCTTGACCAGCGGCCACCTGGCCCTGGGGGCAACGGCGCGCGGTGCCCAGGTGATCATGATGGCGCGGCGGCAGTTCTATGCCAAGCTGTTCGACGCCGAACCGGGCTGGCTGGGTCCCAAGTACCTGAAGGGGTTCCAGGCTGAACCCAGTTGGTCCCAGCGATGGCAAATGATTCAGCAGGCCCGCAATGGCGGCTCGGTGACTCCGGCCATGCTGCTGCGCCTGCGGCGGCTAGAGCGCCAGGGCCAGCTCACTTTTTATGAACAGTGCCAGGTGCAGCGGGCCGAGTGGAAAGGAGACGCCTGGCAGGTCCACTGTCTCACTGGGGGCGAACACGGCTGCCTCACCCATTTGCCGATTGATCGGATCTGGCTAGCCACGGGCAGCCAGCTGAATGTTGAGCACTGGCCCCTGCTGGCCGATGTGCGGGCCAATTATCCCATGGCGATCATCAACGGGCTGCCGGTGCTGGATCACCACCTGCGCTGGCCGGGGTGCAACCTGTGGATCATGGGTAGGGCGGCGGCGCTGCAACTGGGGCCAGTGGCTCGAAACCTGTTTGGGGGGCGGTTGGCCAGCGATCGGATTGTCCCCGCCCTGGTCAAACCGAGTCTTGGGCAATCTAGGCTCGCGGCCTCACTGACCGCATAGGCCGGGAGAATCTAGAACTTGACCAACCTAATTGTGACAAGCTCTAACGACCTGGGGTTAAGAGCTTAAGGTGTACAGTTCACGATCTGTCTTGAACCGTAGACCTTGAACCGTACACCTTGCCCCCCCACTCACCTATCACCTTTGGCTTGGCAGAGGGCTAAAGCAGCGTTTGCCGCTGGCTGGCCTAGCAGGTGGCATAACCACAGCCCAAGCCAGCTCACTGCTATCCGATGGATGAGTGGTCACCGTTGTGAACCAGCGGTTGTGAACCAGCGATCGAGGCAACTGGGTTTCCACCTAGACGCCCTAGTGGTCTGTCAACTCTAAAATTGTAGGTTGGGTGGCGCGCTAGCATAACCCAACAAGGGTGACTGCTGTTGGGTTCCACTGCGTTTCACCCAACCTGCGGGACCCTAATTTTCAGTCTTGACGCTAAACTAGGAGCCACCAAGACTTTATAGCTTTCATATGCTTTCTACATATTATGTCTGGCTGTATTGCAAATCACATTTCAGGACATCCCCATGAAACAGGTTGTATGGCTAGGGTTAGCGCTACCGCTACTGCTGCTTGGCTGCGACCAAGGACCTCAGTCTGCCCAAGAGGCGGAAGCCGAGTTGTGTGCCAATCTAGATAGACTGGAAACCTCGCTAATGGCACTATCCCAGATTGATGCAAATTCCCAGGTGAGTGAACTGCGCACCGCCCGTGAAAATGTTGCCAGCGCTTACCAAGATGTACGGAGCTCTGCCGAGGACGTTCAGGTCGCCCGTACCGAAGAATTAGAAGCCGCTTACAACGACCTTGATACTACCGTTGATAACATTTCAGGGCGTGAGACTGTGGGCGAAGCGGCAAATGCCGTTGCGGCTGGCCTCTCCAATATTCGAGCGGCTCGGACTCAAATGGACGCAGATGTCATGTGTAATTAAGGGAGTTTAAATTAGCTCGCCTGCCTATCCCCCTCCCCCCCATAGGTATAGCGGCAAGCCCCAGACAGCCTCTATCATCAAGTTGTTGCAAAACTTAATTGAGGAGCCCATGGCTTACACATTACCTCCGCTTCCCTACGGCTATGATGCCCTGGAGCCCTATATTTCTAAGGCAACTCTGGAGTTTCACCACGACAAACACCATGCCTCTTACGTGAGTAAGTACAATGACGCGGTTAAAGGCACGGATCACGATAGCAAGCCGATTGAAGATGTGATCAAAGCGATCGCAGGCGATAGCGCCAAGCAGGGTTTATTTAACAATGCGGCCCAAGCCTGGAATCACACTTTTTACTGGAACTCCATGAAGCCCGGTGGTGGGGGCACCCCCTCTGGGGATTTAGCCAAAAAGATTGACGCTGACTTTGGTGGTTTTGATCAGTTTGCAGAGGCTTTCAAGTCGGCTGGTGCCACCCAGTTTGGCAGTGGCTGGGCCTGGTTGGTATTAGACGGCGGCACCCTCAAGGTAACCAAAACCCTGAATGCTGAAAATCCCCTCACCACTGGCCAAGTGCCTCTTTTAACCATGGATGTGTGGGAACACGCCTACTATCTGGATTACCAAAACAAGCGTCCTGACTACATCAATACTTTCCTCAAAAGTGTTGTGAATTGGGACTTTGCCGCCCAGAATATGGCTGCGGCCTAATCATCTAGCAATTCATCGTCGTGCTCCGCGACTCATAACGGGGGTGAGCCTTGATTCACTCCCGTTTTTTTTAAGCCACATTATTCACGTTCCCATTTCCCATGTTTTCCCATGGCTTTTTCGGATCCCCATTATCCCAAAATTGTTTTGTCGTTTACCTATCGAGGGTTTCGCCTTGATTTAGACCAAAGTGACCATGATGGATTACCGATTTTCTCGGTATGGGCTAACCATGATCAGGGCTGTGCGGTAGCGGTGCCGGGGGTGGTTAGTCGTTCAGAGGCCATTTACAAAGCAAAGCAGTGGGTCGATCAACGGCTAAGGTCATAGGCCAGGATTGATAATTACTATGCCTGCTTATAATTCACGCTTCATGGACAACAATAACTTGACACTTTTTGTTGTCCCCATCTATGCTTTATAACTAGAACAAGTCAGCCTAGTCTATCAGTACTTTCTAGTACCCAGTGCTATTTAGAGCTGGTAGAGCGGGGGAACCGAAAAAGGGGCGTATTTCCGAGTTCTTCATACCCAACAGAGGGTAATCGGAAAGGGACATCTCTCAGTCCTAGCCCGTCAGCTAACCTCGTCGGCATTGAGCGGAGACTGAATCATCATCATGTTTTAATGATTGACTGCTTCAGTGTCTTGAGTCGTGGTAACACGGCTTTTTCACTGTCCATGCATAGCCTCTAGGAGGGTTTTATGCAATCCCGGTCACGTCCCTGTCCTCCTGCTTCATCAGGGCAGTTCTATTTAGTTGACAATGCTTTGTTCTACTTGGAGTGGCAAGGCTTTCCTGAAACTGATGATTATGCGTTTCCTGTTCTGTGCTGGGCTTGCCCTAACGGGAGGAAATAGCTATGAGTTTTAGCAGAATTCTCGTAGCCCTTAATGATCTGACAAAAGATCAGGTGGTGTTCAGCCATAGCCTGAGCTTAGCTGAACCGAGCCATAGTCAGCTCAGACTGGTTCACTGTCTGAGTTTGGACATCTACAGAGACCTAGGTCCGATGATGGATGCCGGGGTAGGACTACACTCTCAAGCTGAGATTTTGAAAACTGCCGAAACAGAGCATCTGATCCAAATTCAAGCGGCACAAACCTGGCTGAATGATCTGCGTACTAGGGCAGTGGCCCAGGACATTGCGGCAGATTTTGTCTGCGCAACCGGCGATCCAGGGACACTGATTTGTCATTTGGCAACCACCTGGGAGGCCGACGTGGTTGTGGTGGGCAATAGCGGCAAAAAAGGCTTAAGACGACTGCTTTTAGGCAGTGTCAGCAACTATGTGGTGAAACACTCTCCTGCTTTGACGATTGTGGTGCCTTGGGATGGGTCTTCCCCAGTCGAGTATTTACCAGCTGAGATAGTTGGATAACGGTCTCTTGGGTCTGTCGACTTCCTGGGCGATGTCACCCTGTTTTTAACCTGCCTGGAACTCTGGAGAAACTGCATGGAATCAATTGTGGGTATCGTGCTGCCGGTAGAAGATCCAATCTTGATCTTCGGCCTGTGTATGGTGGTGATTTTGGTGACGCCGCTGTTGTTTGAGCGACTTAAGCTGCCAGGGTTGATTGGCCCGATTGTGGCGGGGGTAGTGCTAGGCACCAGCGTACTAAACGTCCTAGAGCGGGGCCAAGCAATCGAGTTATTGGGCAATGTGGGATTGCTCTACATCATGTTTTTGTCGGGGCTGGAAATTAACCTAAACCAGTTTCGCAAAAACCGCGATCGCAGTCTGGTTTTTGGCATCATCACCTTTACCATTCCCCAAATCGCAGGAATGCTAATTTTCCGATACTTGCTCGGGTTTGACTGGGCAGCTGCAATCCTGATCGCCAGCATGTTTGCCTCCCATACCCTAGTGCCCTACCCGATCATTAGCCGCCTAGGGATTGTAAAAAATGATGCGGTGGTAACCACTGTCGGCGGCACAATCCTCACAGATACATT